>JBBRKU010000414.1:0-3088 GCA_038231735.1 Actinomycetales bacterium
TATGCGGCCATCGAGGATGCCGTCTGCGGCGTCTCCACCGGCCGGCCCGGCGGGAACCAGCAGCTCGGTGACAATGTCCCCGCACCCGCGGGCCGCGATATCGTCACCGGCCGGGCCCGCTACACGCTCGATGTTCCCGCTGATGAGCTGCCGGGACTGCTGCACATGAAACTGGTCCGTTCCCCGCACCCGCATGCCCGGATCCGCTCGATCGACGCCACCGCGGCGCTGCAGCTGCCCGGAGTCCGGGCCGTCTTTACCCATCTGGACGCTCCGGAGCAGCTGTTTTCCACCGCCCAGCATGAGCTGTACACCGATGATCCGGACGATACCAGGGTGCTGGACTCGGTGGTCCGCTTCATCGGCCAGCGCGTTGCGGCGGTCGTCGCGGACAGCGTGGCCGAGGCCGAGGCGGGGGTGCGCGCCGTGCTGGTGGACTATGAAATCCTGGACGCGGTGTTCGACCCGGAGCTTGCGGTCCTGCCAGGCGCCCCTGCGGTGCATGGGGACAAGGATGCCGCGCTGGCCCGGATTGCCTCTCCGCCGGGGAATGTGGTGGCCGAGCTGCACTCCGAGCTGGGCGACACGGCGGCCGGTTTCCGGGAGGCGGATGTCATCCACGAAAAGGTCTACCGCACGCAGCGGGTCCAGCACGTTTCGCTGGAGACGCACGCCTCGATCGCCTACTTCGAGGACGACGGCCGGCTGGTGGTCCGCTCCTCCACCCAGACACCATTCCTGACCCGGCGCACGCTGTGCCGCGTTTTCGGCCTGCCCGTGGACCGGATCCGGGTCGTCGCCGGCCGGGTGGGCGGCGGTTTCGGAGGCAAGCAGGAGATGCTCACCGAGGACGTCGTCGTGCTGGCAGCCCTGCGGCTGCGGCGCCCGGTCCAGCTGGAGAACACCCGGCAGGAGCAGTTCACCGCGGCCACCACCCGGCACCCGTTCCGGATCCGGCTCAGGGCCGGCGCCCGGCGCGACGGGACGCTGACCGCGCTGGCGGTCGATGTTCTGACCAACACCGGCGCCTACGGAAACCATGCCCCCGGCGTGATGTTCCACGGCTGCGGCGAATCCCTGGCGGTCTACCTGTGCCCCAATAAGAAGGTGGACGCCCGCGCCGTCTACACCAACACGGTGCCGGCCGGCGCCTTCCGCGGCTACGGGCTGAGCCAGATGATCTTCGCCGTCGAATCCGCCATCGATGAGCTGGCCGCGGAAATCGGCATGGATCCGATGGAATTCCGCCGCCGCAACATCATCCGCCGCGGGGACCCGATGCTCTCCAGCCACCCCGAGCCGGAGGAGGACGTGCTCTACGGCAGCTACGGCCTGGACCAGTGCATCGAACTGGTCGCGGATGCGCTGGCGCGGGGCAGAGAGCGCTACCGGAAGGCCGGGCTGACGGACCTTGGCCCGGACTGGGTGAGCGGCACGGGCACGGCGCTGTCCATGATCGACACGGTCCCGCCGCGCGGCCACTTTGCGCACAGCCGGCTGCGGCTGCTGCCCGACGGCGGCTACCGCGTCGATGTGGGGACGGCTGAATTCGGCAACGGTACGACGACGGTGCACGCCCAGCTGGCGGCGACGGCGCTGGGAACCCAAGCGGACCGGGTCCAGGTCCGGCAGTCCGACACCGACCTGATCGCACACGACACGGGTGCCTTCGGATCCACCGGGACGGTGGTGGCCGGCAAGGCGACGCTGGCCGCGGCGGAGGAGCTAGCCGGGCGGATCCGGGCCCTGGCCTCGGAGTTGAGCGGTGTCCCTGCGGCGCGGTGCATCCCGGGTGCCGACGCCGTGGACTGCGGCGGCACAAGCATCACGCTTGCGGAGCTGTACCGCCGGGCGCAGGAACGAGGGCTTTCCCTTGAGACGGAGGGGCGCTGGCACGGTTCACCGCGGTCCGTGGCGTTCAACGTCCATGGCTTCGCCGTGGCGGTCAACACCGGCACCGGGGAGCTGCGTATTTTGCAAAGCGTGCAGGCCGCCGACGCGGGTGTGGTGGTGAACCCGAGGCAGTGCCGGGGCCAGATTGAAGGCGGTATTGCCCAGGCTCTGGGCGCGGCCCTGTACGAGGACGTCCGGTTGGGGCCTGACGGCAGGGTGGAGACGGATATCCTGCGCCAGTACCACATCCCCACCTTCGCCGATGTTCCGCGCAGCGAGGTCTATTTCGCCAACACCACGGACGCGCTGGGGCCGCTGGGGGCCAAGTCGATGAGCGAGAGCCCCTTCAACCCGGTGGCCCCGGCCCTGGCCAACGCCATCCGGAACGCCACCGGCGTCCGGTTCAGCGAACTGCCGCTGGCCCGGGACCGCATCTACCTGGGCCTGCGGGAGGCCGCACTTTCCGCCCCGATGGCTGCGCCCGAGCCGGACTCAGTGGAGGGCATCCCGGTCTAGGAGGTGCAACTGGTCTGAGGTGTCCACGTCCGCGCCGTCGTCCGGACCGCCGCACTCCACCAGATCGATCAGCCCGGGGTGGGCGCGCAGGAAATTGCGCGCCCCGCCGTCGCCCGTTGCCTCCGACGCTGCCTGCGCGGCCAGCGGACCGTCAAAGAGGACCGGATGCCCGCGTTGCAGCGCACCATCCGGCCCCCGGTAGGCAGCCATCGTGACCCGTCCCGCACGGTGCCGGGACAGCAGCCGCGCGACGGTGCCGGCGGTGACCCCGGGCTGATCCACCAGCGCCACCAGGACGTCGTCCCCGGCCGGCACCGCGGCCATACCCAGGGCGAAGGAGGTGCTCAGGCCCTCCTGCCAGCGCGGATTGTCCAGCACGCGGTGCCCGGCCAGGTCGGTACGGGCGCGGACATCCGCCGCGCCCGCACCGAGCACGACGACGGTCCCCCGGCAGCCGCCGTCGCGCAGGATCTGGGCCAGGTGCTCCACGAGAGTTCGGCCGCGGTAGGGCAACAGCGCCTTGGGGCCCAGGCCCAGCCGGGTGCCCGCCCCCGCAGCGAGCAGGACCGCCGTCGTCCGTGTTGTCATGAGCCAACTATAGGGACCGCCCGTCCCCCCCCCCCCCCCCGGCCCCCCCACGCCCCCGTTGTGATTAAAGCTCGCGCCCAAGTTTTTAAAA
>JBBRKU010000415.1:0-3081 GCA_038231735.1 Actinomycetales bacterium
CTTAGGGCGGCGATTTGGAGCCATCCGTTGCGTACCGTTGGCTGTGTAGTCGACCTTGGCGCGGAGTCAGGTTCGACGCAGTCAGGATCCACGCAGACAGGTCCACGAATTTCAACGCTAAAAGAGGATGCACAAGATGATCGAGGCAACAGACCTCGCCAAACATTACGGCGAAAAAACCGCCGTTGCTGGTGTGACGTTCACCGTCAAGCCAGGCCAGGTGACAGGCTTCCTGGGACCCAACGGTGCTGGAAAGTCCACGACCATGCGCATGATCGTGGGCCTGGACCGCCCCTCGGCCGGTTCGGTCACGGTCAACGGCCTGCACTATGCCCAGCACAAGGATCCGCTGCATCAGGTCGGTGCACTGCTGGACGCCAAGGCCGTCCACACCGGCCGCAGCGCCTACAACCACTTGCTGGCGATGGCGGCCACGCACAACATTCCCACCAGCCGGGTCAACGAGGTCATCGAGATGACCGGGCTGAGCCAGGTGGCCAAAAAGAAGGCCGGCGGCTTCTCGCTGGGCATGGGGCAGCGCCTGGGCATCGCCGCGGCGATGCTGGGGGATCCGCAGACCCTGATCCTGGACGAGCCGGTCAACGGTCTGGACCCCGAGGGCGTGCTGTGGGTGCGCAACCTGGTCCGCTACCTTGCCGGGCAGGGGAAAACCGTCTTCCTCTCCTCGCACTTGATGAGTGAAATGGCGCAGACGGCGGACCACCTGATCGTGATCGGCCGAGGCAAGATCATTGCCGATGCCCCGATCGAGGACATTATTGCCGGCAAGCAGCAGGCCCGCACCCGGGTCCGCAGCCAGCACGCCGCGGAGCTTGGACGCCTGCTGGCGGGGAACGGCATCACGGTGGACAGCAGCGAGAATGAGACGCTGGAGGTCTCCGGCCTGGATCCGCACCAGATTGCCCGGATAGCCCTGGACAACCAGGTCCTGGTGTATGAACTGACTCCGCTGAGTGCCTCGCTGGAGGAGGCCTACTTCGACCTGACCAAGGACGAAGTGGAATACCACTCGCTGGTAAACGCCGGCGCCGCAACCCCGGAAGGAAAATAGGAACCATGAGTACCACAAAAACGGCTCCTGCCGTTGCCGCGCCGTCGAGGGCGGGCAACACCGGCCTCACATTTGGCGGCGTCCTGAAATCGGAATGGATCAAGTTCCGCTCGCTGATGTCCACCCGCCTCCTGCTGATCGGCGCCTTCATCGCCGTCATCGGCGTGGGAACGCTGGCCGCGTGGCTTCGCGGCACTGTCATTCAGCAGATGATGGAATTCGGTCCCCGCGGCGAGCGCCTTCCGGGCTCCGTGCACCTGTCCGAGGCTGCGGCGGAGCAGGCGCTGCCGCGGGGCTTTGACATCTACGGCGTCCCGAATGCAGGCCTGCAGCTGGGCATCCTGGTTCTTGGGGCGCTGGCGGTGCTGTTCATCTCCTCCGAGTTCGCCACTGGGATGATCCGCTCCACCATGACGGCCACCCCGCGGAGGCTGCCGGCCTTCACGGCTAAGGCGATCGTGCTGGTCGTCGTCTCCTACGTGATGACCGTCGTCGCCGCGTTCATCACGTTCCTGATCTCCATCCCGGTCCTGAATGCCTACGGTGTCAGCATGAGCCTGCAGCGTGACGGGGTGCTGCCGGGCATCTTCCTGGGCGGCCTCTATGTCGCCGGCGTGGCGCTGATCGGGCTGTCGCTGGGAACGCTGCTGCGCAACTCCGCTGGCGGCATCATCGTTCTGGTCGCACTGTTCTTCGTCGTGCCGTTCGCCACCCAGCTCCTGGGCCTGGTTCCGGGCGACTTCTGGCAGCACGTGAACGAGTACGTCCCCAGCGTCTCCGGAGGACGGATGCTGGAAATCGGCCACCGGGACGGCTTCATTGATCCCTGGGCCGGCGGGCTGATCTTCCTGGCCTGGATCCTGGTGTTCCTGGTTCCGGCCCTGATCACGCTCAAGAGGCGCGACGTCTGACCCGAGCCGCGGCAAAGGATCTAAGCTCGCAGCTATGAGCAGCACAGACCCGGCAGGAGCGACGGCGGAACGAACGGCCGCCGTCGCCCCTGCCGAAACGGCCGTTATTTCCCCCGCGGAAGTGACGGCCAAACGCCGTGGCCCCTTCCGGCGCTATTTCCATGAGCACCCATTGGCCATGGACCTCGTCATCGTGGCCATCTACCTGCTGGGCTCCGCCGGCACGGTCATCACGCAGCTGCTGCAGGGCCACCCGCTGCACCTTCTCCTGTCGATAATCTCCGCCGGGCTGCTGATGTTCCGCCGCTACCGGCCGGTGGCCATGATTGCGCTGCTCACCGTGATTGAGACGGCATTGCTGGTGCTCGAACCGCTGGCCAGCAATGCCAGCATGAGCCTGTGGTTCGGCCTGTACGCCGTCGCTGTCCAGCGCCGGCACGGGGTCAGCTTCGCCATCACGGCCGCGGTCAGCGTTCCGCTGGTGGTGGTCCTGCTGTTCTTCTTCCAGGTTCCACCCCAGGTGGCTGCCGCCGGCGGCGTGGAGGCGGCCCTGGCCGGCGTGGTGACCGCCGCCGTCGTCGTGCTCTCGAACGTCATTGCCACCGGCGTGGGCATCAGCGTCCGCCGTGACCGCGAGCACGAGGGGGAGCTGCGCGCCTGGGCGGAACGGAACGCCCAGCTGGCCTCGGTCTCCGAGCGCAACCGGATTGCCCGTGAAATGCACGACGTGGTGGCACACTCGCTGACGGTGATGATTGCGCTGTCCGATGGCGCCGCCGTCGTGGTTCGGAGGGATCCCGGACGCGCGGGCGAGGTGCTGGCGGAACTCTCGCAGACCGGCCGCACCGCGCTCGCGGATATGCGCCGCGTGCTCGGCGTGCTGCGGCAGGACGGCTCCCCGCAGTCTGCGCAGCCGCAGCCATTGGGCTGGAGGCCTGCGGAGGGACAGCCGCTGGCCCGGCAGCCACTGGGCGGGCAGAACCTGACCCGGCAGCCGCTGCCCGCCCAGGCCGCCCTGGAGGCGCTGCTGGACGGGTTGCGCAGCGCCGGATTGCCTCTCTCCGTCACGACCAGGGGTCCGGCGGTGCCGGCGGACCC
>JBBRKU010000416.1:0-3079 GCA_038231735.1 Actinomycetales bacterium
CAGCCTACGAGTTCGCGTCCGACGAACTCTTCGTCACGACTCCCGCGCTCGACATTTCCAATGTGTGGCGGGCGGCCGCCCTCCCGGTCGGACTCGGTCTCATGACCCTGTTTGCCGTCCTGCGTCTTGCATCGATTGGCGACTGGAAACTGGTTAGCAGCGCCATTGCCCTCGTTGTGGGCGTGGCCGGCGTGCTTTATCTGCTGAGCCCGGTCTTGATCCCGCTCGGCAACATCAACCTTCTCTTTTTCTTCGTTGGGTTGGTGGCGGTGATGGTGTTTGCCGCGGTTCCGATCGCCTTCGCGTTCGGCCTGGCGACCTTTGCTTACATCACCCTGACGACATCAACGCCGGCGACGGTCGTGGTTGGGCGCATGGACGAAGGAATGAGCCATCTCATCCTGCTGTCGGTGCCCCTGTTCGTCTTCCTCGGTCTGTTGATCGAGATGACTGGCATGGCGCGTGCGATGGTCGGATTTCTCGCGAGCCTGCTCGGCACCACCGTGGAGTGGTATGACTTCTTCCTCTACGCCACCGCTGCCGCCCTGGTGTTCAGCAAGGTGCTGCTGCCCAAGATGGGCAATGAGTACGACGGCATCATCGCCGCGTTCCTGACCTACGCCGTGGGCTTCATCGCCCGGCCGCTCGGCGGGATCATCTTCGGGCACATCGGGGACAAGCTCGGACGCAAGAAGACGCTGCAGGCCACCATCCTGATGATCGGCGCCGCGACCGTCCTGATGGGCTTCCTGCCCACCTTCGCCTCTATCGGCATCTGGGCACCGATCCTGCTGGTGGCGCTACGCTTCATCCAGGGCCTGGCCCTGGGCGGCGAGTGGGGCGGCGCCGTGGTGCTGGTGGCCGAGCACAGTCCCGACCACAGTCGGGGTTTCTGGTCCTCCTGGCCGCAGGCCGCGGTGCCGGTGGGCAACCTGCTGGCCACCGCGGTACTCTGGATTATGTCCGTGACGCTGACACCGGAGGGCTTCCTGTCCTGGGGTTGGCGCGTCGCGTTCTGGCTGTCCGCCGTCGTCGTCCTGATCGGCTACATCATCCGCACCAAGGTGACCGAGTCCCCGATCTTCGAGGCGGCGCGGGCGGAAGTGGAGGCGGAGAAGGTCACCGGCTACGGGGTTTTCGGTGTGATCCGCCGCTACCCGCGGGGCGTGCTGACCGGGATGGGACTTCGGTTCGCGGAGAACATCATGTACTACCTGGTGGTCAGCTTCTCCATCGTCTACCTCTCCAGCGGGCTGAAGATGGGCACGGCCACCATCCTGGGCCTGATCGCCATCGCCCACATCTGCCACTTCATCGTGATCCCGCAGGTCGGCCGGCTCTCGGACCGCTTTGGGCGCAAACCGGTGTACCTGGCGGGCGCCATCCTCGGCGGGACCTGGGGGTTCTGGGCGTTCCCGCTGATGGGCACCAAGAACGACTGGATCATCCTGATGGTGATCATCGTGGGGCTCTGCTTCCACGCGCTGATGTACGCCGGCCAGCCCGCCCTGATGAGCGAGATGTTCCCCACCCGGATGCGCTATTCCGGCGTCTCTCTGAGCTACCAGGTGACCTCGCTGGTGGCCGGCTCGATGGCCCCGATCCTGGCCACCCAGTGGCTCAAGGACACCGGCTCCTGGCTGCCCACCGCGCTGTATCTGCTCGGCGCCGGAGTCATCACCGCCATCTCGGTGCTGGCGCTCAGGGAGACCAGCGGCATCTCGCTGCACGACGTGGACGACGCGGATGCGCGGCGCCGGGACGCTGAGGCGCTACAGGTCGCCGGGGCGGGCGCTTGAGCGGCGAGGAGTCCCTGGCCGGACGCCGCGCGCTGGTGACGGGCGGGGCCAGCGGAATCGGGGCCGCCGTCGTCCGCCAGCTGGCCGCCCAAGGTGCCCGCGTTACCGTCGCGGACGTCAACGAGGCCGCGGCCAGGGCGCTGGCGGAAGAGGTCGACGGCGCGGCCTGGGTTGTGGACCTGGCCGACACGGGGGCGCTGGCCGGGATCCGGCTGGAGACCGACATCCTGGTCAACAACGCCGGCATCCAGCACATCAGCCCGCTTGAGGAGTTCGATCCGGAGGATTTCCGCCGCATCATGACGCTCATGCTGGAGGTGCCGTTCCTGCTCATCCGCGCCGCGCTGCCTTATATGTACGCGCAGGAATTCGGCCGGATTGTGAACGTCTCCTCCGTGCACGGGCTGCGCGCGTCGCCGTTCAAGGGCGCGTACGTCGCGGCCAAGCACGGGCTGGAGGGGCTGTCCAAGGTGGCGGCGCTGGAGGGCGGCGAACACGGCGTGACCAGCAACTGTGTAAACCCGGGCTATGTCCGGACGCCGCTGGTGGAATCCCAGATAGCGGACCAGGCCAAGGTGCATGGGATCAGCGAGGCAGAGGTGCTGAGCAAGGTCATGCTGACCGAGAGCGCCATCAAGCGGCTGGTGGAGCCGGAGGAGGTGGCGTCCCTGGTGGGCTGGCTGGTATCCGGACCGGCGGCGATGGTCACGGGTGCCTCCTACGCCATGGACGGCGGCTGGTCCGCCCGCTGACCGTCCTCTCCCACCCGTTGAGAGCGCACCTCGCGCCCATGTTTTTCGAAAACATGGGCGCGAAGTGCTACCTCAACGGGGGAGGGCGGAGCAGACCTGTGGATAACGGACCGCGGTCCCGCCGCGGCGCCGACAATCAGGTATGCGAATTACGCCCCTGCCGCCGTCGTTGCTCGATGGGTCCTTCTCCCTGCGGGCCGCGGACAAGGCCGCGGTGCCGCGCAAAAGGACCCGCGCCCGGGACGTCTTCACCGTTTCGCGCGGAATCCGGATGCCGTTGAGTGGCCAGCCGGAGGGCGCCGCTGCCGTCCGGGCCTACACGGACCTGGACGATTCGTCCCTGCTGTCCCATCATTCCGCCGCCCGGGTGCAGGGCATCGCGCTCCCGCCCTGGGCACAGGAGGACTGGCGCATCCACGTGGCCCGGCCGGCAAGCGGGAGCATGCCGCGCCGGGTGAACGTCGTGGGCCACCGTATGTCGCTGGCTCCGGATGAGATGGAAACGGTCGACGGCGTCCGCGTCACCTC
>JBBRKU010000417.1:0-3036 GCA_038231735.1 Actinomycetales bacterium
TGCGCGGAGATCTTCTCCAGCAGCGGCCCCAGCGCCTGGTAGGACTCCTTGGAGCCTCCGGGCATGATGGAGGGCCCGTTCAGGGCACCTTCCTCGCCGCCGGATACGCCGATGCCCACAAAGTGCAAGTCCTTTTTGGCCAGCGCCGCCTCGCGGCGGCGGGTGTCCTGGAAGTGCGAGTTTCCGGCGTCGATGATGATGTCTCCGGGCTCCAGCAGCGGCTCCAGTGCTTCGATCACGGAATCAACCGGCGCACCGGCCTTGACCATGATCAGCACCCGGCGCGGCTTCTCCAGCGAGTCGACGAGTTCCTGCAGGCTTTCGGTGCGGATGAAGTCCCCGTCGCTGCCGTGCTTTTCCAGCAAGGCGTCCGTCTTGGCGACGCTGCGGTTATGCAGAGCCACCGTAAAACCGTTGCGGGCCAGGTTCCGGGCGAGGTTGGCTCCCATTACAGCCAGTCCTGTGACACCGATTTGCGCAGACGCAGACGCAGACATAGTTCCTCCATGGTTGGTACGACCTGTTTCCTCAAGCCTAGTCGCGGCACCACGCGCCCAGAAGCACCGTCCGCTTGCTGGATGCGAATGTGACGAACGAGGTACCCGCCCCTGGGGCCTCCCGTTCAACTGACCGATCGTTCAGCAAGACGCCAAAACGGCTAAGATGGGGACACTATGAGTTGCTATACCTCAGCACTGGAGCTGTTCAGTATTGGCGTCGGCCCCTCCAGCTCGCACACCGTCGGGCCCATGCGGGCAGCCCGACTCTTCGCGCAGCAGCTCAAGGACCGGGACCTGCTCCTGGCTGCCGCCGCGATCACCGTCCACCTTTACGGTTCCCTGGGTGCCACCGGCATGGGCCACGGTACGCCTGCCGCCATTCTGGCCGGGCTGGCCGGATACGAACCGGAAAGCGTCGATCCCGCCGTCCCGGCGCAGCTCGCGGAACACATCGAGGCCGAATCCTCGCTGGAACTGCTGGGCAGCCACAGCGTTGCAATGACCCCGCGGAGCATCGTCTTTGAGCCCCGGACCGTCCAGCCCCGGCACACCAACGCCATGAAGGTCACCGCCTCGGACGGCACGGGCGCGGTGCTGGTCGAAGAGACCTACTACTCGATCGGCGGCGGCTTCGTCGAGACCGAGTCCGTGCTGGCCGCCACCACCGGCGAGGATCTGACCCCGTCCGCTCCGGCCAACGTGCTGCCCTATCCCTACCAGTTCGGCACCGAACTGCTGGCCATCTGCGCCGCGGAGAATCTTTCCATCTCCGACGTCGCCTGGGCCAACGAATGCGCGCTGCGGCCCGAAGATGAGGTCCGGGCCGGCCTCGATGCCATCTGGGCCGCGATGCGAAGCTGCGTGGAAGCCGGTCTGCAGACCGGCGGGATCCTGCCGGGAGTGCTGCACGCCCGCCGTCGGGCCGCCGCCATTGCTCAACGCCTGGAGCAGGACGCCGCCGAGCGCGAAACTTCGCTGGAATGGCTGCAGGCCTTCGCCATCGCCGTCAACGAGGAGAACGCCGCGGGCGGCCGCGTGGTGACCGCCCCGACCAACGGCGCCGCGGGCATCATCCCCGCCGTCATGCATTACTTCTACCGTTTCATCCCGCAGGACGCCGCGCTCAAGGACGAGAAGATGCGCCGTTTCCTGCTGGTGGCCGCGGCGATCGGCTCGCTCTACAAGGGCAATGCGTCGATTTCCGGCGCCGAGGCGGGCTGCCAGGGCGAGGTCGGCTCGGCCTGCTCGATGGCGGCCGGGGCACTCTGCGAGGTGCTGGGCGGAACTCCCGAGCAGGTGGAAAATGCCGCGGAAATCGCGATGGAACACACCCTTGGCCTGACCTGTGATCCGGTGGCCGGCCTGGTGCAGCTGCCGTGCATCGAGCGCAACGCCATCGCCGCCGGCAAAGCCGTCGCCTCCGCACGGATGGCGCTCTACGGGGACGGCCAGCACATCGTCTCCCTGGACACGGTCATCGAGACCATGCGCCAGACCGGCCGGGACATGTCCAGCAAGTACAAGGAAACCTCGGAGGGCGGCCTGGCCGTCAACGTCATCGAGTGCTGACGGCACCCGTTTGGGCGTGCTGCGGGGTGTGTCCCGGCTCAGAAGGCCAGCAGCACCTTGCCGGAAACCGCTGAATTCCGCGCCACCTCAAACGCCTCCAGCCCACGCTCCAGCGGAAACTCGTGCGTTACCACAGGATCGGCGTACAGCGAGCCGTCGGACAGGGCGGTGATGACCTGGTCGATCTCGTCGTTGAACCGGAGGGAGCCCACCAGCTCCAGCTCGCGGGTGATGGCCAGCGATACCGGCACCGGCTGCGGGCCGGAGGGCAGCAGCCCCACCATGATGACTCGGCCGCCGCGCACGGCCCCGCTGATGGCCGAGGCCAGACCCTGGTGGGTTCCGGATGATTCAATGACGACGTCGGCCTCCACCGCGGCGATCGCCTACGCCTCGGTGGCCTGCAGCAGCTCGTCCGCGCCGACGGCGCGGGCGATTTCCAGCGGTTTCTGGTGCATGTCCACGGCCACGATGCGTCCAGCATCTGCCCGTTTCAGTACCGCCACAGCCAGGGCTCCGATCGGCCCGCTTCCCACCACCAGGGCGGTCTTTCCGGCCACGTCCCCGGCCCGGCCGACGGCGTGCCAGGCAACCCTGGCGGGTTCAGCAAGCGCGGCCCGGCGCAGGTCCAGCCCCGCGGGCAGCGGGCGCAGCATCCGGGAGGGCAGGTTGGCAAAGCTGATGAAGGCGCCATCGGTGTTCGGGAACCGGGCGGCGCTGCCCAGGTAGGTGCAGCCGGGTGACAGATTGGGCCGGTCCAGCGGATAGCGCGCCCTACCGGCTGCCGGCGAGGCGGGATGGACGGCCACCGGTGTTCCGTCCGCCGGCCCCGTGCCGTCCGCGGCGGCCCGGGCCACGACGCCCACCACCTCGTGCCCCAGCACCATCGGGGCCTTGAGCACCGATTCCCCCGCCGCACCGTGCAGCCAGTAGTGCAGGTCGGATCCGCAGATCCCGCCGTACGCAA
>JBBRKU010000418.1:0-3023 GCA_038231735.1 Actinomycetales bacterium
ATTCCGCCTTCCGGGCCGCCGTGCGGGAGGCCGTCTGGACCGCCGCGACGGGCAAGATTGTCACCATCGGTATCAAGCCGACCCACGCCTCCACCGGCTTCGGGTACATCCGCACCGGTGAGCCGCTGACCATCGACGGCGCCCCGAGCGCCCACGCCGTCGTCGAATTTGTCGAAAAGCCGGACGAAGCCGTCGCCAGGGAATACCTTGCCAGCGGCGACTACAACTGGAACGCCGGCATGTTCGTCGCGCCGGTGGCGCTGATGCTCAAGCATCTGGAGCAGAACGAGCCCAAGCTCTTCGCCGGCCTGACCGAAATCGCCGAGGCCTGGGACACCCCGGCGCGTGACGAAGTGACGGCGCGGGTCTGGCCGACGCTGCCGAAAATTGCCATCGACTACGCGGTGGCCGAGCCCGCCGCGGACGCCGGCGATGTCGCCGTCATCCCCGGCACTTTCAGCTGGGACGACGTCGGAGATTTTGCGGCGATCGGCCGGCTGAACAGTGCCAACGAGGTGGATGCCGTCACCGTGCTGGGCGAGGGTGCCCGGGTCTTCACCGAGTCGGCCTCAGGCGTTGTCGTCACGGACACCAAGCGGGTCATCGCCCTGATTGGCATCCAGGACGTGGTCATTGTGGACACCCCGGATGCGCTGCTGGTCACGACCACCGCCCATGCACAGCGTGTCAAGAGCGCCGTCGAACGGCTCAAGGCCAGCGGCGACACCGACGTGCTCTAGGCCGTGGTGCCGCCGGTTCCGACCGGCCAAACCGGCGGTCGCCACGGCGCCCGCCGTAACAGCGCCTCTCGTAACCCGGTGCCGTGAATGTCCGCAATCCGCGGCGCAGTCGCTAGAGTCTTTTTGTGCGCATTTACTCCTCAGAGACCGAACCAACACTGCTGATCGGCCCGTGGCTGGAGCCGAGGCTGGCCGAGTTGCTGGAGTTCCGCCGGGACCTGCACGCCCACCCGGAGCTGTCCCGCCAGGAGTACCGCACCACCGACAAGCTCTTCGACCGGCTCTCCGCGGCCGGACTGCAGCCCGTCCGGCTGGAGAACACCGGACTCATGGTTGACATCGGCGAGGGCCCGATCGGCACCGCGCTGCGCGGCGACATCGATGCCCTGCCGGTGATCGAAGAAACCGGGCTTCCCTACGCCTCCCTGAACCACGGCGTCACCCATGCCTGCGGGCATGACGTGCACGCCACCGCCATGCTCGGGGTAGCGCTGGTGCTGGCCGAGATGCACGAGTACCGGCCGCTGGGCGGAACCGTGCGCATTATCTTCCAGCCGGCCGAGGAGACCATGCCCGGTGGGGCCCTGGACTGCATCTCCCAGGGGGCGCTGGACGGAGTGCCTCGGATTCTGGCCCTGCACTGCGATCCAAGGATCAACATCGGCCACATCGGGACCCGCATTGGCTCCATCACCAGCGCCTCGGACACCATCAAGATTGAGCTCACCGGACGCGGCGGGCATACCTCGCGCCCGCACCTGACCGAGGATCTGGTCTTCGCGCTGGCGGAAATCGCCGTCAACGTCCCGGCCGTGCTGTCCCGCCGGGTTGACGTGCGCAGCGGGGTTTCCGTGGTCTGGGGCCAGATCAGCGCCGGTTCCGCACCGAACGCCATCCCGGCCAGCGGCTTCATGGCGGGCACCATGCGCTGCCTTGACCGCGATGCCTGGCATGCCGCCGGCGAGCTGCTTGATGAGGTGGTACAGCAGGTGGCCGCCCCCTACGGCGTGGACGTGCATCTGGAGCACACCCGAGGCGTCCCTCCGGTGGTGAACTCCGAGCACGAAACGGCGCTCATCGAGGCGGCGGCCCGCGCGGAACTGGGGGAGGACGCCGTCGTGCTCACCCCGCAGTCCATGGGCGGGGAGGATTTCGCCTGGTTCCTGCAGGACGTGCCCGGAGCCATGATGCGGCTGGGGACACACCGCCCCGGCGGCGAGGAATACGATCTGCACCGCGGCGACTACATCGTCGACGAGGGCGCACTGGCCAACGGCATCAGGGTGCTGGGGGCGGCCGCGCTGCGGTCCCTCCGCGAGATGCACTAGGCAAGCCACCCACGGTTTCCCGAACCATCTCGGGTAGATGAGTTCCCGGCAGGTAAGTTGTGCACAATTCAATTTGGCGCTATCGTTATGCCGGTGAGTGAACGGGAGATTTTGAAGCGGCAGGTCTGTTTTGCGCTGTATTCGGCCTCGCGGGCGGCGACGGCGGTGTACCGGCCGATGCTTGAGGAGCTGGGCCTGACCTACCCGCAGTATCTGGTCCTGCTGCTGCTCTGGGAGCGGGATGGGGCTTCGGTGCGCGAGCTGGGCCACGAGCTGGAGCTCGACTCCGGCACGCTGTCCCCGCTGCTCAAGCGGCTGGAGTCGGCCGGGCTCGTTGTGCGGCAGCGTTCCGCCGAGGATGAGCGGCGGGTGGAGGTCCACCTGACCGACGACGGCGCCGCCCTGCGCGCGCGGGCCGCGGCGGTCCCGCGGCAATTGGCCCAGGCCGCGGGTCTTTCCAGCGACGAGCTGGACCAGCTGCGCGAAACCCTGGTCAAACTGGCCGGTGCGCTCCGTGCCCACACGGCGACCAACTAGAACATCAAGGAAAAGGACTGGCATGAAGATTCTCTACACGGCGCAGGCTCTGGCAACCGGTGAAGGCCGCGACGGCCGGGCACGGTCCTCGGACGGGAAGCTGGACGTGCTGCTGGCCTCCCCACCGGAACTGGGCGGTGATGGAAACGGCACCAACCCGGAACAGCTGTTCGCGGCCGGCTACGCCGCCTGCTTCCACTCGGCCATGCGGGTTGCGGCCCGGCGCCAGAAGGCCGACCTGACCGGGTCCACGGTCAATGCCAAAGTCGATTTTGGCTCCAGTGGGCAGGGCGGCTACGGGATTGGCGTACGGATGGACATCCGGACGCCGCAGCTGGATCCGGCGCAGGCAAGGGCCATCATCTATTCCGCCCATCAGATCTGCCCCTACTCCAATGCCACCCGAGGCAACATCAGC
>JBBRKU010000419.1:0-3015 GCA_038231735.1 Actinomycetales bacterium
CTGATCGACGCCAAGGCCATCAGCCGGTTGCGCGCCGATGCCGTCCTGGTCAACATCGGCAGCGGCGGCGTCATGGACGAGCAGGCCCTGATTGCGGGCCTGAAGCAGGGCCAGCCTGCGGCGGCCGTCCTGGATGTCTTCGCAGCCGAGCCGCTGCCGCACTAAAGCGAGCTCTGAGCGCTGCCCAACGTACTGATCAGCCCGCACACCGCAGCCGTGTCCCCGCGCGAGAACGAACGCATCACGGCCTCCCCGAGCAGCAGTATGCGCCCGGCAAAGCCCTCACCGCGCAGTGCCTCGGCCGCTTTCGCCCCGGCCAGGCCTGCGCCAACAATCCCGAACGTATCCTGGGTTCCCATATGCCCTCCTCCCATGTGCTTGGCTCCTTTGACAGCTAACCGGTCGGAGGCCGTATGCCCCGCGCACTCATGCGCCCGCTCAGCGGCGTTTCATTTAGATGGATTGGCTGTAGCCGAAGAATTCGTGGTCGTTGTTGTAGCCGCCCTGGCCTCCGCCGACCTCGGAGAAGTGTTCGACTAATTCGATGCCCTTGATCCACTTGACCATTTTGAAGCCGAGTTCCACCTCGTTGCGTAGCCGCAGCGGTGCGCCATGGCCGTAGGACAGGGCTTCGTCGTTCATGTCATAGGCGAGCATTGTCAGCTCATAACTCATTTGTTCGATGGGTTGGGCGTCGTAGTACGTTCCTTCGTCGGAGCCTTCGGCAAAGGAGTAGAAGACCACCCATTTCGCCTCCGGTAAGGGCCTGACCAGATCCAGGATGGTCTGCATGGAGACGCCGCCCCATTTGGCGACACCTGACCAGCCTTGGATACAGAAATGCTGGGTGATCTGCTCGTGCCGGGGGAGGGCCCGCAACTGCATCAGGTCCAGCTCCACCGGATTCTCCACCAGCCCATTGATCCGCAGCCGGTAGTTGATGAAGTTGCCGCCCCGCAGGTCCTTATATTCCTGGGATTCGGGGTATTTGCCGTTGTGCCAGAAGTAGGGGGAGATGTCCTTCTCCGTGTACTGGCCCGGTTTGGAATCAATATGTTCGAACAAACGCTGGGCAGGGCCGATCAGGGCGTAGCCGATCCGTTGCACCTTCCGCGGGTAGCGGTAGGTCAGCGGGGTGGCGGCAACCCAGCCGACGACGACGAGGACCATGGACGCCGCGAAGATCCAGAACCCGGTCCAGGATTCGTTGTCCTGCGCCGCGTACATGTGGTTGAGATTGCGCAGCGAACCGGTCGTCAGGACCAGGGTGACGTGGATGACGATGAACAGGCAGAACCAGCACATGACCAAAAAATGCAGCGAGCGGGCTACCTGGATGCTGAAAAAGGTACTGATCCATCTGAATTTGGTCGATAGGGCCGGAGACATCCCCAGACCGGTGATAAGGGCCAGCGGGGCCGCGATGAAGACGGTGAGGAAGTAGGCGATCAGCTGCAGGCTGTTGTAGTTGACCCAGCCGGTTTCCACCGGCCAGCCCAGGGATAGGTATTGGATGGCGACCGAGATTGAGTTGGGGATGACGTCCCAATGCATGGGGACCAGCCGCATCCATTGCCCGGTGGCGAAAATCAGGATGAAAAAGATGATGCCGTTAAGTAGCCATAGCGTGTCGACGCCAAGATGCCACCAGCGGGCCAGGCCGATGGTGTGACGCCTCCCCGGCAGCCCCACACCGGCGGCCAGGGTGATTGAATCCTGCTTCGCGGTGTACAGCGGATCGGAGGGCACCGGCTTCTGCATCCGGAACCACCCCTTACCCGGTGTGCTGTGACGCGTCCAGTAGAGTCTGGGGTGGTCGGCCAGGATCTGCCAGCCGGAGCGGATGATGAAGATCATCAGGAACAGGTTCAGGAAGTGCTGCCATCCCAGCCATGCCGGGAAACCCACCGGAGCGTTCCCCGGCAGCTCGGACATCCCCGGGTATTGGACCAGGAATGCCTGCACGCCTGAGAGCCCGCGGATTCCCTTCGCCACGGCGACCCCCAAGATCAGCAGGACGAAGCCGATCGGAATCAGCCAGAGCAGATTGAACCACTTGCTGGTACCGATCCGCACCCGAGGGGCCACCCCGTACTGAGCCGGTATCGAGCCCGCCCATTCCGCGTCAATGACGTCGCCGTGTTTTTTTGTCAGCTCCGAACGGAAGCTGCCAGAAGCGTGGGCTCCCACATCTGCGGCGGGAATCGGCGGCTGCCCCGTCTGGGCATCCCGGCGGACTGGCTCATGGTCTGATGACGGGTCCATATTTTTGAGCCTAGCAGCCAACCCGAGCCTCTTCCCATACATGATCCATGACCCGCAATGCCGGGGGATGTTCCGACCGTTTGGCCTGGGCTGCAACGCAAGCGCTCTCTCACTGCCAGCGGCGGGAGGTCAGCGGTCCGGTAACACGCTGGACGCCGCAGTCACCGTGAGGCCACCCGGCCCTAGCCGGTATTCCTCACGGGGCGTAGATTAGTCAGAGGTGTCGCCCGGACCCCGCATCCCGTCTCCTCCCGAAGAAGAACTATCAAAAAACAGAAGAACCGCTAAGGACTAGCTGAGGGCATGCCATCATGGCAGGACAGCAAGAATTCGTCATCGAGGGCGCCGGGCTGGCCGACGCGAAAGCCGTCAAGGTATTCCTTAGGGAGTGCCTTGACGGCCACCACGTTCTGATAGAGGCGGGGCGGAGGGAAACTACGAACGGCCGGCTCCGCGGCCAATCGCGTCGCGACCCTAGGCCACCCGTGTTTCGACCTGGAGATGACGGCTGCGGCCTGCGCGGCGGCCTCCAGATCACGGCGGTAGAAATGGCGGAGCTGCCCCCGCTGGTAACAGCAGTACCGGAGGTGGCCGAAATTTATGCCACGCGGCACGTTCGGACTGCGGTGGAACTGCCGGCGGGCGCCAGGGTTGAAGCAATCATCGGGAAGTACAACCAGCCCCCCGGGGTCTGTCTGATCGACGGCAGCGTCATTGAAGTGGCCACCGGTCGGGTGGGTATCATCCTCA
>JBBRKU010000420.1:0-3001 GCA_038231735.1 Actinomycetales bacterium
AAACCGGAACCCGCCGCACAGCGCCCCGTGCGCGGCGGGCCCACGCAAAGCTCCCGCGTGGCGGCTGAGGGACCGGTGTGGCCATATTCCTATGCTAGCCCGCGCCACGGGAGCACGCGGGGTGGGGCTGAAGCGGCAGCTGCTGCAGGGGACTTGCCGCTCTAGGCAGCAGCAACGGACGGGTGTTGACTGGTTAAATCGACCGGCCTGCATCGGCCGGACTGACCTAGGAGGAGCACCAGACATGGCTGATCTGAACATTCGGCGCGGCGGGGATATGTTGGACCCGATCCGGCGGTTTCTCGAAGGTGATTGGCAGGGACAATCCATCCGAGTGGAGGAATTTGTGGACGGCCAGACCCGCGTGGTGCGGGCCGAGCTGCCCGACGTGGACCCCGACAGGGACATCGAGGTTTCCGTCAGCAACGGGGTCCTGACCATCAGGGCTGAACGGAGCGAGAAGACGGAACACAAGATCAAGGACGGTTACCGTTCCGAGTTCAGGTACGGATCCTTCACCCGCAGTGTCCCGCTGTCGCCCAACGTCAGGCAGGAGGACGTGAGGGCCAGCTACAAGGACGGCGTGCTGGAAGTCAGGACGCCGATCCCTGCCGAGACTCCTGCGGCATCAGGGAAGGTACATATCTCCCGGAATCAATAAAAGGCTGGTAAACACGCTCGTATTCTCGAAGGGATGCCTGGAGCGGTCATCCGCCGGCACCGGCCTGGGCTGGATGTTTCCGGGCCGGGGGGTGGCGGAAAAATCGCCGGGCCAAATTCAGCCTTTGTACGAAGGAAACCTCGTTAAGGTAGGCCAGGGCGATGGCGTTGGCGGTGCTGGGAAGGGCGGCCGCATCCGGGTAGACCATGTACAGCGGTTCGTAGCGCGGGCCGAATTTGTCCTTGAAGGCCAGCAGAGACCTGAACCCGTAAACCGGTTCCAGGCCGGTTCCGAGCCAATTGAGCAGCCGGTCCAGGATCATCGTTGGGGCGGCGTCGCTTGGTTCTGCTGTCCGGGCCAGTGGTGCCCCGGAGAGGCTGATGAATTCATATCCCTCGTCCTTGAGTGTCAACGCCGCGCTGGCGATGAGGAATTCGATGCCGGTCCGGAATCCTAAATGGCGACGGCGCATGAAGTCCAGCGTCCAGCCGACAATCGCACCGTTGCGGTACACGGGGAGCCAGGACGTCACCGCGTGCACGAGCAGGTTCTCATCGACGGCCAGAAGGCACCGCACCTCGGGATCCTGGAGTTCGGTGATGCCTCCGAGCGTAAATCCCATTTCGGGCAGTTTCCGTTCCGCTATCCATTCTTCGGAAATGATATGGATCTGTTTCATGACCGCCGCCGGTGCCGCCTGGTACCTGATCCATTCGGCCCGGATGCCCTCTTTTTGTGCCTTGTTCAGTGCGGTGCGGATGTCCTGGAATCTTTTGCCGGTGAAGGCCAGGACGTTCAGCGGCAGGATGGTCTCCTGGGCGACCTGGACGGATCCCCAGCCCAGAGCGGTGGTGATTTCCTGGACGTCCTTCTCCACGGAGTAGAAGCACGGGGTCCATCCGTTGTCGCTGCAGAATCGGGCGAAGCCTTCGACGGATCTCCTCCGGGCGCCTTTCGGACCGACCGGGCCGCCCAGGGCCAGGGCTATGCCGGATATGACACGGAAGGCGACGAAACCGGTACCTGACGGGGAGAACCAGTAGGTGTTTCCCGGCCAGGTCGTCATCCATGCCAGCGGGCTGCCTTCCTGGGCCCGGAGTATCTTCCGGGCCCGGTCCTGGTCGGCAGCGCGGAAGTTGTGGGCCGGGTGCAGAAAGGACAGCATGATCAGGACGCTGGCCAGGGCCCAGAAGGCGACGCCGGTGCCTTCATAGAGCAAAACCGCCGGTGTGCTTTCCGGGAAGATGGCGGGGGCAATGTCCAGGGTGAATCCGAGCGGCAGGAAACGGTCCGGCATATCCGCCACAAGCTGGAGCGCCCCGGGAACCGGAGTAAACCCTCCGGCCAGGGCCAGGCCGCCGGCGACGTACACGACGGCAAGGGCGGAGCCGATAGCCAGGAGCCGGAGGCCCAGGCGGCGGTAGGTACCCGGCGGCGCGGCGACGCTGAAGAGCCTCCGGAAACCCACCACGACCAGGAAGAGCACGATCGGCAGCATCAACGGCAGCACCAGGCCCAGCGGGTGGCGGGAGTGCGTCAGGTCAAGATCCCCCATGCTTTTGTCCTGGACCGTGGCCAGGGCTGCGGGCCAGACGACCGCCGCGATGTGGGTTCCGGCAAGGACCGCCATGGCTCCGAGCACAACCAGGACTGAACCCCACGCGAAGCGTCGCCCGCGCCGGAGCCCGTCGGCGCAGAGCAGGAGCAGGACGGAGGGGAGGACGGCCATGAAGATCCCGCCGGCACCGGCCCGGAGCTGCAGGTGCATCATTTCGCACTCTTTGACCTGGCCCGGGTCCGCGCAGAGGCTCTGCAGGACCTGCGGATCCACCGGTTGAATGTCGGTGAACAGAAAGCGAAGCACCGCAAGGGGTCCAGCGGCATGCGGGCTTAGGCCCGCAATGACGGGCCCAATGGCGCAGGCGGCTACTCCAAGGGCGATCAGCATGCGGCCCTCCCGGCGTGACATGGCGAGAAGACCAAACTGCGGCCGTCGGCCGAAGAGGAACGGGCCCAGGGCCAGGCCGGAGGCGGCTGCAGCCAATCTGACCAAATCCGGGAAGGAACCCTCATAAAGGGCCAGCACCAGCAGCAGCGTGAACACGGCAACGCGAAGGCGCCGGCGCCACAGTACCGACATGGTCGTTGTTGCGGTCATGGCGACACCGCAGAGCGCGGCGCTGGGACCCAGATACGGATGGACCATCAGATCAGCGGACCACGATCCCATCAGCCCCCGCGCAGCCCAGACAAACCCGGCCGCCACAGCGATTCCCAGAACATGCGTGCCCCCGGCTGCGACGACGTACCGAAGGCTGCCGAGCCGTCGCTCCAGCGGAA
>JBBRKU010000421.1:0-2993 GCA_038231735.1 Actinomycetales bacterium
CCCGCGCCGCCGCTCGCGCCGACGCCGGAGGCCAGCACAGCGGGATCAAGATCGGCAAGGTCCAGCTTGGCCAGCCGCTGCAGCTGCTCGGTGAGCACCGCGGCCTTGAGCCGGCGCTGGCCGATGCGGCTGATGTGCCCGAATTCGGCGCCGCCAACGGGCAGCGTGCCCCGGGCGGCGGCCGCCAGGGCGTCGGCCTCCGGCCAGAAATGCGGAACCCGCTCCGGCGAGGCCTCCAGGACCTCGGTGACGTCCGCGCGCCAGAAGTGGGCGCCGTCGTCGTCGTGCCCGCTCAGCCTGGCCCGGACTCGCTCGCCCGGAATGGCGTGCCGGACAAAGACCACGCGACCCTCGTGCCGGGCCACGCAATGGCCACCGTGGGCCACCGGACCAATGGTCAGGATCAGGTCTGTCTCTGTTGCCGTCGCGGCACGTATTTCCGCCGGAGCCATCAACGCATTTCCTGGAACTTGCGGGACTCCTCGGAGGACTTCAGCTGCCACGGCACGCTCGCCACAATCACGCCGGGCTCAAAGTGCAGCCGGGTCTTGATCCGCAGGGCGGTCTGGTTGTGCACCAGCTGCTCCCACCATTTGCCCACCACGTACTCGGGGATGTACACCACGATCAGGTCCCGCGGGGATTGCCGGCGAATGGTGGTGATGTAGTCCATGATCGGGGTGATGGTTTCCCGGTACGGGCTGGCGAGCACCGTCAGCGGCACCGGGATTTCCAGCTTGGCCCATTCCTCCAGCGTGCGCTCGGTTTCCTGCGGATCGATGTCCACGATGATTGCATCCAGCCGGGACGGCCGGGACGCGCGGGCAAAGGCCAGCGCCCGTAGCACGGGTTTGCGCACGTGCGAGACCAGCAGCACGGCGTGCACGCGGGAGGGCAGGGCGCGCGGTGAGGAGTCCTCATCCACTGCCAGTTCCTTGGCGACGTTGTCGTAGTGGGCGCGGATGCTCCACATGATCAGGAACAGGACGAACATGGCCAGCAGGGCAATCCAGGCGCCCTGTTCGAACTTGGTGACCAGCACAATGGTCAGCACCGTCAGCGTCATGAGGAAGCCCATGGTGTTAATGACCCGGGACCGCATCATGTGCCGCCGGACGGACTTGTCCTTGACCCTTCGCAGCTCCCGCGTCCAGTGCCGGATCATGCCCAGCTGGCTGGAGGTGAAGGAGATAAAGACACCCACAATGTAGAGCTGGATCAGCTTGGTCACATCCGCATTGAAGGCGATGATCAGCACCAGGGAGCCGGCGGCCAGGGCCAGCACACCGTTGCTGAAGGCCAGCCGGTCCCCGCGGGTGCGCAGCTGGCGCGGCAGGAACCCGTCCTGGGCCAGGATGGAGGCCAGGACCGGGAAGCCGTTGAAGGCGGTGTTGCTGGCAAAGACCAGGATCACGCCGGTGGCGGCCACGATGATGATGAACGGGATGGAGCCGTTGCCAAAAACGGTGGCGGCGATCTGGCTGATGGCCGGGTACTGCACGTAGCCGTCCGGCAGCGGCTTGCCGTTGACCAGGAACTGGGAAGCAGGGTCCGCCACCATGTGGACGCCGGTGGCGTTGGCCAGGTACAGGATGCCGGCCAGCATGCCCGCGGCAAGGACGCCCAGCAGCATCAGGGTGGTTGCGGCGTTCTTGCTCTTGGGTTTCCTGAAATTCGGCACGCCATTGCTGATGGCCTCCACGCCGGTCAGCGCTGCGGCGCCGGAGGAGAAGGCCCGCAGCAGCAGGAATCCGCCGGCCAGGCCCACCAGGCCGTTGTCGAAGCCGGCCGCCGGCACAATCTGGAATCCGGACGACGGAGCCTTGCCCAGATTCCCCGCAATGGCCTGGAACAGTCCCACGGCGGTCATGCCCAGGATGGAGAACATGAAGATGTACGTGGGCACGGCAAAAACGCTGCCGGCCTCTTTGATGCCGCGCAGGTTCACCAGGGCCAGCACGACGACTCCGATGGCAGCGATCAGGGCCTGCGTGCCGTGCATGCCGGGCACCGCCGTGGCCAGATAGTTGGCCGCGGAGGACATCGACACGGCGACGGTGAGCACGTAGTCCACCAGAAGGGCTGCTGCAACTGTCAGGCCGGCGGACTTGCCCAGGTTGGTGGTGGCGATCTCGTAGTCCCCTCCGCCGGAGGGGTACGCATGCACGTTCTGCCGGTAGGAGGCCACCACTGTCAGCAGCACCGCCATCACGGCGATACCCACCCACGGCGCCAGCGTAACGGCGCCGGCTCCGGCCAGTGCCAGGGTCAGCAGGATCTCGTCCGGGGCATAGGCGACGGAGGAGAGCGCATCCGAGGCAAAAACCGGCAGCGCGATCCGCTTGGGCAGGAGGGTATGGGCCAGGCTGTCGTTCCGGTAGGGACGACCGACCAGGACGCGTTTTAACGCGTTGAAGAAAGTCAGCACGCGGGTAACGCTAGTCGCTCACCGGGACAATGTCATCGCGGCCCGCGGCGGGTGCGCCGGTGTTTCGTGCGGTGTTTTGGCCAGTGCACGGCCAACAGCAGATAATGTGCACAGGGGCAGCGGCGGCAGAGCATTGGTGCCGGTGTCCGATTGACCATGCAGAACAAGCAGAACAAGCAGGACCAGAACAAGTCAACAGGTACGCGTCAGCGGGTACACGAAGCCAAAGGAGCAGCAGTGGCACACTTTGTGATCATGGGTTGCGGACGTGTGGGCGCCACTTTGGCCCACACCCTCGAGGATGCCGGGCACTCGGTGGCCATTATCGACCAGGATGACCGGGCGTTCCGCCGGCTGCGCACCGGTTTCTCCGGCCGCAAGGTCACCGGCGTCGGGTTCGACCGCGAAACGCTCAAGCAGGCGGACATTGAGAGCGCGTACGCCTTTGCCGCCGTTTCCAGCGGCGACAACTCCAATGTCCTGGCCACCCGGGTGGCCCGCGAGACCTTCCACGTTGAGCACGTCGTGGCGCGGATCTACGATCCGGGCCGGGCGGAAATCTACC
>JBBRKU010000422.1:0-2987 GCA_038231735.1 Actinomycetales bacterium
CCGGAAGAACAGCCTGGCCAGTGCGGACTCGCTCATCCGGGCCTCAAAGTCGATCGACTCGGCGGCGAAGGTGCTGGTCAGCTCCTCCTCGATGCGGCGCCGGACTGCGGTGGTGTAGCGGTCGCGGGGGACGTAGATCAGCGCGGACATGAAGCGGCCGTAGATGTCCGGGCGCAGGAACAGCCGGGTCCGGCGGCGTTCCTGCAGGCGCAGGATGCCCTCGGCGGTGGCGATCAGGTCCGCGACCTCGATCTGGAAGAGCTCATCGCGCGGGTAGGTCTCCAGCACGCCAAAGAGGTCCTTGCCGGAGTGCGAGTCCGGCGGGAAGCCGAAGTGCCGCAGCACCGCGTCCACCTTTTCGCGCACCACCGGGATGTTGCGCACCGATCCGGTGTAGACGGTGGAGGCGAACAGGCCGATGAAGCGCTGCTCACCGTTGACGTTGCCGGCGGCGTCGAAGGACTTCACACCGATGTAGTCCAGGTAGGCGGCGCGGTGCACGGTGGAGCGGGTGTTGGCCTTGGTGATGACCAGGGCGCGCTTTTCCCGGGCTTTCTGCTGGCCGGTGGCGGTCAGGTGCTGGATCTGCCGGCTGTCATTGCCGTCGCGCAGCAGGCCCAGACCGCTGCCCTCCCGGTTGGCCAGGACGTCCTCGCCGTTTTCCTGCACCAGGTCGTATTCACGGTAGCCCAGGAAGGTGAAGTTGCCGGCGTCCATCCAGTGCAGCAGGTCCTCCGCCTCGCGCAGGTCCACGATGGACTCGCCCTCGGTGACCCGGGCCAGCCCCTCAGCGCGGCTGATGGCCTTGTCCCGCATCGCATGCCAGTCCTCCACGGCGGAGCGGACATCGGCCAGGATTTTGGTCAGGCCCCTGACCAGGGCCTCGCGGGCGGCGTCGGAGGTGCGGTCGATTTCGACGGCGATCCAGGACTCCATGTAGGAGGCGTTATCGCCCTGCGCGATCAGGTGCGAAACGCTGGGCATGGCGGCCGTGTCGCCGCTGGCGATGCCCACATAGGAGGGCACGCGGGAGACGCTGATCAGTTCGTGGCTGTCGCGGTGGCGGGTCACGACGAACATCGGGTGCATGACCATCCGGATGGCCGAGTTCTGGTGCACCAGCTCGGCGGTGACGGAGTCCACCAGGAACGGCATGTCATCGGTGACGATGTAGACCACGCCCCGCTCGGCCTCGTTGACGATCTCAACCTTGGCCGTGCCCGGGCAGCGGTCCTGCGCCAGGTTGCGGTGTTCCCGCGCCCGGTTCTCCAGTGTCTGGGGGTCGTAGGACTGCGAGTCCTCCTGGGCCAGGTGTTCGTAGTAGTCGGCTATGAATGAATTCATAGCCGAGGGAGCCAGCTGGGAGTCCACCGTGTTGGATCCTGACGACATGAAGAAACGCCTCCGTCACATGAGTAAAGGCCGCCTCATTGCGGCCTCAAACCGAGCCTAGCGCGAAACTAGGCGGTTTGCTGTGGAAGTTGTGACAGCACTCCTGCGCTTTCGCTGGACGGGTGCACAAACAATCGAGGCGATCGCGTGGCGCAGCGCGGAGTCCGGCGCGGACTCCAGCAGGAGCTGTCCGGCGAGCATTGTTTTGTCCGCCGCGTCCGGCTCCCAAGGCAGGAAATGGCCGATCTCCATACCGGGTCCGAACCGGTCCCACGCCAGCCGCAGCGCCTTTTCCGGGCCCCGCCCGGCGGCCGCCTTGCGCACCTTGTTCAGCACGACGACGGGCTCCGCACCCGGGACGGCGGCCCCGGGAGTGACAGCCGCCAGCTCGGCCAGGCCGCGCACCAGCCGCGGCAGCCCGATGGTGTCCGCGCAGCCGACCGCGATGATCGAATCGGCCGCCGCCAGGCTGGTCAGCGTTGCGGCGTTCCGGCGCGGGGCCAGCGTGTCGTAGCTGAGCTCCTCGTCGGATTCCAGGCAGAACCCGCAATCGATCACCGTGACCTGGGCGGTGTCACGGCACACTTCCAGCACCAGGCCCAGCGCCGCGGACCGCAGCTCCGGCCACCGATCCGGACGCGTCAGGCCGGTGAGCACGCGCATTTGGCCGCCCTTGAAGACCACATCCGAGGCCACCCGGCGCAGCGAGCCGGCATCCAGCATCCCCTGGTCCGCCAGCCGACAGGCCTGGGCCAGGCCCGCCGATTCGTCCAGCAGGCCCAGGCTGGCCGCGATGCTGGCGCCGTAGCTGTCCGCATCGATCAGCAGCACCGATTCACCGGCGGCGGCCAGCTCGGCGGCAATGTTCACCGCCACCATCGTCCTGCCCGGCGCTCCGGCCGGTCCCCACACCGCCAGGATCCTACCGGCGGCCTCCGGCGGGCAATAGTCATTGCTGTCCTGGCCGCCGTTCTGGCCGCCGTCCTGCGGATCTCGGTCTTCCGGGTTGCCGCCGGCCGGCCCACCATGACTCCCGGGCCATCCGCCGGCGGAGGCAGGGCCGGAACTTCCAGGAACATCGGCCCTGGCTCCGTCTCCGGGGACGTGCCCGCGGGGCCTGCCGTCCGTCGTCGGGCGTGCCGCGCTCCGGGCTCCGTTCGCGCCGGACCGGCCGTCCGCCGTCGTGCCTTGTCCTCTCGCGCCCGCACCTCGATGACCGCTTCTGGCCGCAACAGCCTCGGCAATCTTCTCGGCCAGGACCGCCGACCCTGTACTCCTGCCGGCCACCGCTGCGCCGATCCCGCGGAGCCGCCGGGCCTCCTCGGCGTCGTCCGTCAGGACCAGGACCGCCACACCGACCGCAGCGAGCCGGTCCACCAGCGTGGCCGTCAGCCCGCTGGAGCCCTCCGCGATGACCGCCGCCCGGGCCAGCCCGCTCTGGCACGCGGCCAGCAGCTCCGGCAGCTCAGCGCACCGGCGGACCACCGTGACCGGGCCGTGCAGCCGCTCCAACCCGCCTACAAGGTCTTCCGGCGCGTCCCCTACGGTGACAACGGGGATGTTCATCCCTGTCCGCCGGCCGGATTCCAGACCAC
>JBBRKU010000423.1:0-2985 GCA_038231735.1 Actinomycetales bacterium
AGCCCTGGTGATCGTCGCCGGAGCACTGCTGGGCATCAACAACACGCTCTATACCGAACTTGCCATGGGCGTCTCCGATGCGCCGCGTCCAGTGGCCAGCGCCGGCTACAACTTTGTGCGCTGGATGGGCGGCGCCCTGGCTCCGTTCACGGCCACTCTGATCGCCGAACGCATGGGGGTGCAGATGCCGTTCTACGCCGCGGCCCTGGCCCTGCTGATCAGCATAGGCATCGTCCTGGGAGGACGGAAGTACCTTTCCGCGCACGCTCCGCACGGCGTCTAGGAAAAACCTGGAACCAAGCGGCGGACGCAGTCACTACCCGAATCGATCCGGCAGCAATGGTGACCTTGCGGTAGGCAAACCCGCCGTTGCTGCCGGATCGATTCCGGAGCCAGCCGTCGCCGTCGTCGTTCTGGCCGCCAGCCAGGAGCTGAACCAGCGGGCCCTCACGCGCTGAGCGAAAATGTGGCCCAGGCTACTGCGGGCCCGGCCGCGGTCCCGTACCGTGGAACTATGGCTACAGTTGAAATCACCACTGAAAGTTTCGGCCCGACCATCGAGGGCAATGACATTGTCCTGGTGGATTTCTGGGCGTCCTGGTGCCAGCCGTGTGTGCGTTTTGCGCCCACATTTGAGGCCGCATCGCAGCAGCACGACGACGTCGTCTTCGCCAAGGTGGACACGGAGGCCCAGCAGCAGCTCGCCGCCGAAGCCAATATCACCTCGATCCCGACGCTGATGGCGTTCCGCGAGAAGGTCCTGGTGTTCGCCCAGCCGGGCGCGCTGAACGGCTCCCAGCTCGAGGAGGTCATCACGGCCGTCAAGGGCCTGGATATGGCTGAGGTGCACGCTCACGTGGCTAAGCAGCAGACAGTGCAGGCCGACGGCCCGGACGCAATCCCCGGCGAATAACCAGCCGCAGGCCCGGCGAATACCCAGCCGCAGCCCCGGCGAATAACCAGCCGCAGCCCCGCAGGGTCTATGGCCGCTTAGTCTGCGGCGGGACCGCCTATGGCCGGCGGGCCTATGGCCGGGTGAGCGTAACGGGCTCGGCCAGCAGTGCGCTGAGCGACTCGTTCAGGTCCTGCACGGCGCTGCCCTTACTGTGCCGTTCCAGATCCGACTCGGAAGACCACCGCTCGGTCAGCACGATCCGGTCTTCGCCGGCGTCCGTGATTTCGTAGCGCAGGCAGCCGGGCTCGGCCACCACCTGTTCGATCGCGATTTCCAGTGCGAGCTTCACGCGGAAGAACTCTCCGTCGTTGGGGATGAAGGTTGCGGTCAGGTCGATGGCTTCGCCGGTGGTCGTTTCAGTCATGGTCAAAGCCTAAAGGACGGCACGCCCCGAGTCCCAACCCATACCTCCAGCGGATCCGTCCTGCGCTCAGTGCCGCCGGTGGTCCTGGATGGTCATCCTCGGACCGAACATCGGCTTGCGGAATCCGCTCAGCCCGAGCATCCGGACCACCCGCTGGCGGTGCCCGCGCCACGGCTCCAGCAGTTCCAGCATGCCGTCGTCGTCGACCGGTTTTCCTACCAGCGCCCAGCCCACGAAGGCGGCCAGGTGGTAGTCCCCGACGGCGACGGCGTCCGGGTCGCCATGCGTGCGCTGGGTGACTTCAGCCGCCGTCCAGCGGCCGATGCCGGGGATGGTCTGCAACTTGGCCGCCGCGTCGACGGCGTTCAGCCCGGCCAGGCGTTCCAGCGCGGACGCGGCACGCAGGGCGCGCATGATTGTCGCCGAACGCTGCGGGCCGACGCCAGCCTGGTGCCACTCCCAGGAGGGGATCCGCGCCCATTGCGCCGGTGTGGGCGGAACGGTCAGGCCGGCCGGGGCAGGTCCTCCCGGATGGGAGCCCGGTGCCGGGCTTCCGAATTTGTGCAGCAGATACCGGTAGCCGTGCTTCGCCTCGATGGTCGTGACCTTCTGCTCCAGCACGGCCGGCACAACGGCATCGATCAAGCGGCCGGTGGCGGGAAGGCGCAGCGACCGGTTCCGGCGCCGGGCCTCGGCGACCAGCCGGGGCAAGGTGGCGTGGAAGTCCGGCTCGTCGAAACCGGACCAGTCGTCGTCGCGCCCCAACAGGGCCGGCACGCCCTGCAGCGCCTGAGCGGCGCCGGGGCCCCAGGCCTGGGCATGGACCAAGGGCCCGCGCCTCGAGGCGAAGTCCGGAAGGGCGCCCCCGAGCATCCGCAGCCGCAGCGTTGCCGGACCCTCGGCGGTGTTGAATGCGAGCCATGCCACCTCCCCCGCCAGCATCACGGTCGGATCCGTGTTGCCGCGCGGGAGGATCCGCAGCGTCGCCGGCAGACTGAACGGGCCCTGCGGCTCCCAGACCAGGTCCGGGGTGCTGAGCTCAAGGGCGGCGGACGTCATCCTTCCATGCTCGCATGCCCGGCCCCGTTGGTGGGCCCCAATTGGCGGGCCCCCTTTGGCGCGGCCCCGGGGCTAGCCGGGGAGACCGGCCGCGAGCCACAGCGCCAGGACCGCGAGCGGCACAATGATCACCGCCGCGGCCAGGCCGGCCAGGGCGAAGCCTCCCCACGATAAATCCACACCAAGCGCCTTCAGCCGCTCGTGCCAGAGCAGAGTGGCCAGTGATGCCCAGGGCGCTATCAGCGGGCCCAGATTCACTCCGATCAGCAGCGCCGCCAGCCGGATCGGCGAGGTAGCCACGGGTTCCAGGGCAAGGTAGGCCGGAAGATTGTTGGCGGCGTTGGCGGACAGCGCACCCAGACCGCTGAGCTGCAGCAGGTTCAGGTAGCCGTCGCCGTGGCCGGATATCCGGCCGAGCAGAGCGGCAAGGCCGTGCGCATGCAGGGTCTGTACCACCATGAACAGGCCGATGGTGAGCAGCAGCGGACGCCACGGCAGCATGCCCCAGCGCAAAGCCGTGCGCCGCCGGAAGAGGAAGACCGCCAGCAGGAACAGTGCGGCAATGCCGGACGGGATGGCGACCGGAATTCCGGACACCAGGGCCGGC
>JBBRKU010000424.1:0-2982 GCA_038231735.1 Actinomycetales bacterium
CAGCGCCGTTTGCCGGCGCGGACCCGGGGTTCACGGGATCCGTGACGGCGATGAGTCCCGTGATTCCCGGCGGCCCGGCGGAAGCGGACGGCACCGCAGCCGATGGCACCGAACCGGACGGCGCGGAGTCTGACAGCACCGAACCGGACGGCGCGGAGTCTGACAGCACCGAAGCCGCAACCGCGCCCGAGGACATTTCCGTCCTGCCGCCGTCGACCGTTCCAGCCACCCCAGCCTCCGCGCTGCCGGAAGCCGCGGACCCGAAGGAAGAGCCGGTCTTCGCCGCCGCCAGAGGCTGGGAGCCGCTCGGATCTCCCTCGGCCGGGAACGGCAGGGGCACCGGCAACTTCAACGGCAGCCGGAACGGGACCGCCGCGCCTGCCGGGGTGCCAGGTACCGATGCCGAGGCGGAGCACCGCAGCGCCCGCCGCGACCGCGAGCAGGGCCCGGAGCCGGCCTCGGCGCTCACCGCCGACCGCCTGCTGGTCAAAGCGGCGGCCGAGCCGGTGGGCGGCTGGCGGCTTTGGCTGTACCGGGCCTCCTTCGGCTACATCAACGTGGGGGACTCGGACCGGGTCCGGATCCAGCGGGCCATGGAGCACCGCATTTCCGCCCGGCTGGGCCAGCGCACCCGCTATGTCCCGGTGCTTTCCCGCAAGGGCGGCGTCGGCAAGACCACCGTTACCACGCTGCTGGGCATGGCGCTGGCCGACCTGCGCGAGGACCGCGTCATTGCCATGGACGCCAACCCGGACCGCGGCACGCTCTCGGACCGCTCGCCGGGGCGCGCGGATTTCACCGCCCGCCAGCTGGTCAATGACCGCTTCGATGTCAGCTCCTTTTCGCAGCTGTCGCACTACGTGGCCCGGGAGGGATCCCGGCTGGACGTGCTCGCCTCGGATACGGATCCGGCCGTTGCGCACGCCTTCGACGACGCCGACTACCGCGCCGTCACCGACATCCTTGGCCGTTACTACTCGATCGTCCTGACGGATTCCGGCACCGGTATGGTGCACTCGGTCATGACCGGCACACTGGAGAAGGCCGACGCCGTCGTGCTGGTTTCCGGCGGCAGCGTGGACGAGGCGAGACTCGCCTCGGAGACGCTTTCCTGGCTGGAGGCCCACGGGCGGCAGGACCTGGTGACCAAGGCCATTGTGGTGATCAACATGTCCGGCGGCGAGGGCACCCAGGTCAACATCGATGAGATCGAGGACCATTTCCGGTCCCGGGTCCGTAACGTGCTCCGGATTCCCTATGACCGGCACCTGGCCGAAGGCTCGCGGGTCCGGCTGGACCAGCTGCGGCCGGCCACGCGCGACGCCATCATTGAACTGGCGGCCCTGGTCGTGGATGAACTGCAGGCGGCGTAAATGATGGCCCATTTTGATGTAGCCATCATAGGATCCGGCTCCGGCAACTCGCTGCCCGGTCCGGACTGGCACAACCGCAAGGTGGCCATTATCGACGGCGGCACCTTCGGCGGGACGTGCCTGAACGTCGGCTGCATCCCCACCAAAATGTTCGTCTACCCTGCGGATCTGGCCGCCGGCGCTACAGATGCCGCGCGCCTGGGCGTGGACATGGAGGTCCGGGACGTGCGCTGGCGGGAGATCCGGGACCGCATCTACGAACGGATCGACGCGATCTCCGCCGGCGGCATGGAGTACCGCCGGCATGGGAACCCCAACGTGACACTGTTCCCGGAGTTTGCGGAATTCACCGGCCCGCGCTCCCTGCGGACCGCGAGCGGAGTGGAGATCACCGCGGAGCACGTGGTGGTGGCCTCCGGTTCGCGTCCCATCGTTCCCGACTTTGAGGGCAGCGAACTGCCGCAGGTGCACACCTCGGACACGGTGATGCGGATAGACGCGCTGCCCCAGCGCGTGCTGATTGTGGGCGGCGGCTACATCGCCGCGGAATTCGGGCACATCTTTTCCTCGCTGGGATCCCAGGTGTCCATCCTGACCCGCTCGGCGGGACTGCTGAAGAAACTGGACGCGGAGATCGCGCGACGCTTCGAGGATGCGGTTTCCGGCAAGTGGGCCATTCACCATGGCTATGAGCTGGGCTCGGTGCGGGCCATCAGCGGGGAGTCCGGCAGCGTTTCAGCTGGCCTGGTTCCCACCGCGGGCTCCTCCCGGAAGCCGATCTCCCTGGAGGTTGACCTCGTCCTGGTCGCGACCGGCCGCGTCCCCAATACGGACAAACTCAACATTCCGGCGGCCGGATTCGACGTCGGCGCGGACGGCCGGCTGGGCGTGGACAAATTCCAGCGCGTCCTCTCCGGCGGCAATCCCGTGCCGGGCGTCTGGTCGCTGGGGGACATCAGCAGCCGCCACCAGCTCAAGCACGTGGCCAACCACGAGGCCCGGATGGTGGCCCACAACCTGCTGAATCCTCAGGATCTGCGCGCCAGCAGGCAGCGCTTTGTCCCCTCCGCGGTCTTCACCCGGCCCCAGATCGCTTCGGTGGGACTGACGGAGGCGCAGGCCCGGCACCACGGTGAGCGGAACGGCGTCGGGATCGCCACGGCGGTGCAGGACTACGGCTCGACGGCGTACGGCTGGGCCATGGAGGACACCACCGGCGTCGTGAAGCTCATCGCCGAGAAGGAGAGCGGGCTGCTGCTGGGCGCCCACATCCTGGGCCACGAGGCGTCACTGCTGATCCAGCCCCTGATCCAGGCCATGAGCTTCGGCCTGGATGTGCGCTCCATGGCGCAGGGGCAGTACTGGATCCACCCGGCGCTGACCGAAGTGGTGGAAAACGCGCTGCTGTCGCTGAAGATCAGCTAGTCAAGCGGCCCGCAGCCTAAAGGGTGACGGAGGCCAGAACCCAGATAAGCGTCAGGATCCCGACGGCGATGGTGATCCTGACGCTGTGCCGGACTTCGAGGTCCTGCACCTGGCTGAAGGGAATGGTATGTGTTTTCAGCCCGTTGACAATCCGCACGCCGTCCCGGGCGTTCCGGGGCCACTA
>JBBRKU010000425.1:0-2974 GCA_038231735.1 Actinomycetales bacterium
AGATGGTCCGCCGCACTCATCCCGGTGGCCTCCTTGTCATTGACGTCAAGGTTCATGGTCAGGCAGCGTCTGGCCGGGGTGGCGCACAAGGCCTGCCGCAGTTCCGGCAGCAGCAGGTGCGGCAGCACGGAGGTGTACCAAGAGCCGGGACCCAGGATGACCCAGTCCGCCAGCTCAATGGCGGTCAGCGCTTCCACGCACGCCGGCGCACCTTCGGGCAGCAGCCGCACGTTCTCCACCTGGCCGGCCAGCGCCAGGGAGGCCTGGCCGCGGATGATCCGGCTCGTCTCGGCGCCGTCCGGATGCCGGTGCCGGACCTGCCCCTCGATGGTGAGCGGGACACTGGCCATCGGCAGCACCTGGCCGCGCGCGCCCAGCAGCGCCCCGGCCCACTGGAGTCCGGCCACCGGATCGCCCAGCAGCTCCCAGAGCGTGACGATGAGCAGGTTGCCCATCGCATGGTTATCCAGCGAACCGGCGGAGCCGTTGCGGGACTGGAAGCGGTGCTGCATCACATCCCGCCAGGTGCGGCCCCAGTCGGTGTCGTCGCACAGCGCGGCGAGGGCCATCCGCAGGTCCCCGGGCGGCAGGACGCCCAGCTCGGCTCGCAGCCGGCCGGAGGAACCGCCGTCGTCCGCCACCGTGACAATGGCGGTCAGTTCGGAGGTCAGCAGCCGCAGCGCGGACAGCGACGCGGCCAGGCCGTGCCCTCCGCCGAGCGCCACGACGCGGGGCTCGGTGCCGGCCGCCCCCTTGCCCGACGGCGGGATCATCGGCAGCGGGCCGGTCAGGAGTGCCATTATTCCCTGCCCAGATCGCGGTGCCGGGTGCTGACGGTGACGCGGGGCAGCTGGGCCAGGCGTTTGGCCAGCTCGACGGCGACCGCGACGGAGCGGTGTTTCCCGCCGGTGCAGCCGACGGCGATGGTGGCGTAGTGCTTGTTCTCGCGGCGGTAACCGGCCAGCACCGGTTCCAGGGCGTGCACATAGCGGTCCACGAAGTCCCTGGCCCCGTTTTCCACCAGGACAAAGTCGCTGACGTCCCGGTCCAGCCCGGTGTGCGGGCGCAATTGCGGCACCCAGTGCGGGTTGGGGATGAAACGGACATCCGCCACATAGTTGGCGTCCACCGGCAGCCCGTATTTGAAGCCGAAGCTCATCACGGTCAGCCGCAGCACCACCGGCCCGGACTCGGAAAACAGCTCCGTCACGGCGGAACCCAGCTCGTGCACGTTCAGCGTGGAGGTGTCCAGCACCATTTCCGACGCCGACTTCATTTCCGCGAGCAGCTCACGCTCGGCAGCGATGCCGTCCAGCATCCGGCCGTCGCCCTGCAGCGGGTGCGGGCGCCGCCCCTGCTCAAAACGGCGGACCAGCGTCTCATCGCTGGCATCGAGGAACAGCACCCGGAAGGCAACGCCGCTGGCCGACAGGGCGCTGAGCGAATCCCGGATATCCGCGAACAGTGCCTTGCTGCGCACGTCCACCACCACGGCGAGTTTGGGCAGCGACTGCGGCATCCGTGAGACCAGTTCGGCCAGCGTCCCCAGCATCTGCGGCGGCAGGTTTTCCACCACATACCAGCCGTGGTCCTCAAGGGCATTGGCGGCGGTGCTGCGGCCGGCACCGGACATCCCGGTAACCACCAGCAGCTCGGCTTCCACGGGTTTGATCGGCGTCAGCCCGTCCTCCGCCGGTGAGTGCGCGGGGTCCTGCGCTGCCGAACTAGCCTCTGTCATCAACAAATCCCGTCCGTTGCTTCGTCTTGCGGTGCCGTGCGGTTCCCTGGGGCGCCAGATGCTTGGGGCGCCAGATGGCGGGTTCCAGCTGCTCGGAGTCCCAGATGCCCTGGGGCCCCAGCCGTGGGGCCGCGGTGCCGTGCGGCCCGCCCCTAGCCTACCTAGGATTCCAGAATTTCGCCGGTGCTCACGTTCACGGCCGGGGCCGCCTCCTCCGCGCCGTCACGGTGCAGCGCGTCGTGGACGGCGGCGGCCAGCACCGGACCAAAGCCCTTCAGCTGGGCGATCTCCGCCGCCGAGGCGCCCCTGACCTTCTTCACCGAGCCGAAGTGGGCCAGCAGCGTCTTCCGCTTGGCCTCCCCCATCCCCGGTATCTCATCGAGCAGCGATGCCGTCATGGACTTGGCGCGCTTCTGCCGGTGGAACGTGATGGCGAAGCGGTGCGCCTCGTCCCGGATCCGCTGCAGCAGATACAGGCCCTGCGAGGTGCGCGGCAGGATGACCGGAAAATCGCTCCCCGGCAGCCAGACCTCCTCGAGCCGCTTGGCCAGCCCGACGACGTAGACGTCGTCGATGCCCAGGTCCACCAGAGCCCGCGAGGCCGCCGCCACCTGGGGCTGGCCGCCGTCGACCACCACCAGGTTCGGCGGGTAGGCGAACTTAGGCTTGGCCGGTGCCTGATCGGTGATCTCCCCGGTCTCCGGCGGCACGGCCCGGCCGGCCTGCTCCTGCAGGTAGTTCCGGAAGCGCCGGCTGATGACGTCGTACATCGACGCGGTGTCATCCACGGCCGCGTCCCCCGTGATGGCGAACTTCCGGTACTCGGATTTCTTGCTGAGACCATCCTCCACCACCACCATGGAGGCGACAACGTTGGTGCCCTGGACGTGCGAGATGTCAAAGCATTCGATCCGCAGCAGCGGCAACGGCAGATCCAGCGCCTCCTGGAGTTCCTGCAGCGCCAGCGAACGCGCGGTCAGGTCCCCGGCGCGGCGGGACTTGTGCAGCTTCATGGCCTGCTCCGCATTCTGCCGGACGGTGTCCAGCAGCGCCGCTTTATCCCCGCGCTGCGGCACCCGGATCTCCACCTTGGCCCCGCGCAGGCCGCCCAGCCATTCGGTGAGCTCCTCGTGGTTGGAGGGCAGCTCCGGCACCAGAATCTGCCGCGGGATGCCGTCGTTGGCCTCGCCGCCCTCGCCGTAAACCTGTTGGAGCAGGTGTTCCAACAGTTCCGCC
>JBBRKU010000426.1:0-2970 GCA_038231735.1 Actinomycetales bacterium
GGCCGGATAGAGGGGCTCATTTGCGACCTGGTTCGTCGCCAGGCAACTGACTCGGTGCTGGATTTCCCTATCGAACCGACTGGCGCTCGAAGCGTATGGTGAACGAATCACAGACCGTCTGGAGGCGACCCTTGCAGATCTCGATTCAGGCGGTGACGCCCGAACGATGGCCGGATGTTGTGATCGCCGTCGGGAGCCGCGCCAACAAACCCGATTCGTGCTGGTGTGTCAACTGCAACTTAGAACTGACCGCTGGCTGCAGTTTGTTTTGTCCAGTGACGGCAGTGGGCTGACCGTTGGCGGCAAGTATTTTTGACCACTGGTCAGGCGCCCGGGCGTGCCGGGGCGGGCGGGCGCCTGACGGTGGTGCTGGTTTAGGTCATGGGGTGGGTTCCTTTCCCGGTTTGGGCTTGCATGAGCCGGACGGATTCGCCGCTGGTTTGGCATAGGTGCGCGTGGTGCATGAGCCGGTCCACGGTAGCCGTGGCAATGGTTTTGGGCATGAGCTCGTCGAAGCCGGAGGGGTGGATGTTCGAGCTGATGGCCAGGGAGCGTTTCTCGTAGGAGGCTTCCACGACGCGGTAGAAGCCCTCCGCGGCGTCGCCGGAGACGGGCAACAGCCCGATGTCATCAATACAGATCAAATCCACGCCGGTGACCCGGGCGATGGCCTTGTTAACGCTGTCATCGATGCGGTGGCGGCGCACGAGGGCGCCGAGGTCCTCCAGGCGGAGCCAGGACACGGACATGCCTTCATCGATGGCTTGCTGGCCCAGGGATTCCAGCAGCAGGGTCTTCCCGGTCCCGGAGGGCCCGCAGGCAATCAGGTTCTCCCGCCGACGCACCCATTCCAGTGTCCGCAGGAACGACGTCGTTGCCACTGGCAAGGTGGAGAGGCTCTCGTCCCAGACATCGAAGGTTTTCCCGGTCGGGAACCCGGCGCGTTTGCGCCGGGTGGCCAGCATGGACCGGTTCCGCCCGGTCGCTTCGGCTTCGAGGAGGACCCGGATGACTTCGGTGGGGTCCCAGCGTTGGGCCTTCGCGGTGGCCAGGACCTCGGCGACGACGGCGCGGGCGTGGGGCATCCGGGTCGTGCGCATCAACGCAATCACCTGTTCCACTGCCGCATCTGCCAGCGGTGCCGGGGCAAGGGTCGTGGGGCTCATTCGGTGGCTCCTTCAAGATCAGTGGTATCGCTGCCGGCAGCAGTGTTGGTGGTGTTGGTGGTGCCGAAGTTGGCCCAGCCGCCGGTGCCTTGGGACAGCCATTGGCCTTGGTCGGTGACGGTGTGCCGGGTGTTGTTGATGGTTCCGGCCGGCTCGCCGGTGGCGGTGTTGGTGATGATGGAGACCAAGTCCTCGTGCGTGAAGCGATGGTGCACGGCGGCGGCGCCAAGACCCTGATCAACGACATCGTTGCCCATGACCTTGGCCAGGGTCGCGGCGCGTTCCATTTTGTGCCGGATCTTGTTCGTCCCGGCCGCAGCGGCTTCCTTGAGCCAGAGCGCCGCCCCGGCCCCGAGGGCCAAGAACTCCTCCTCGGCCTTGCTGTTGGGGCGGATGACCCGTTCCAATGCGCCGGCGGAGGCAGGCGGGAAGTGCGCGTCAATGATCGCTGGCACGCCGGGACGGGTGAGGGGATGGCGGGCGACTTCGACCGGGCCGGCCTGCCCAACATGGACGATGACCACATGTGTGTCGGTGCCGCGGACCCAGACCCTTTGCCCCATCAGGGTGTGCGGGACGGAGTAGCGGGAGTGCTCGTAGGTGACCATGGGCGTGTTCGGCGGAACCTGGCGGACCTGGCCGAAACTTGCTGTCACTGGCGCTGCCGGGACCGGGTGTAGCTTGGGCTGTTCAATGAGTCGGAGCATGTCCTTGGGGATCTCCAGGGTGGCGCGGTGCACGGAGGAATTCACATCCTCCATAAACGCCTCACACGCCTCTTCCAACTCGGCGAACGAAGCATATTCCGGGCGCAGGTTCGTCTCCTTGGGGACCAGGTCGGCCTTGGCGATCTTCACCGCGTTTTCCACCCCGCCCTTCGAGGCCGGGTCCGCCGGCATGCAGGTATGCACGGCGGTGGAGTAGTGCCGGGCGAACGCGACGATCTGCGGATTGCGGACTGGGACCCCGGCAACATGCTCGATCGTGACGGTTTTCTCATTGTCGGTCAGTACATAGGTTGGTACACCGTTAATGAGGCGGAACGACCGGTCCAGGGCGGCGAACACGCTCGGCATGGTCTTATCGCGCAGGGGGATCACGATCCTAAAGCGTGAGTACGCCAGCCAGGCCACGAACAACACGGTCTTTGCCCCGTCAACGACGGGGCCGTCTCCGTAATCCCACTGTAGCCATAGGCCTGGCCCGACAGTCCAAGGGCGGTGAACACGGACGTTTTGGGCCCGGTATTTGTTCTTCAACCCGGCCAGCACGTAACGGGTGGTGCGGATCGAGCCGGTGTAGCCCAGGTCAACGAGCTTGCCGTGCACGACGTCGCCGCGGATCTTCCCCCGGGACTGTTCGACCAGCGACTTCATCTGGGGCAGGTACGGGTCGGTGATCCGTCCGCGTGCCCGGGCCACCGGCGCCTGGGCACCTTCCTGGCGGGCCTTCACGTAAGAACGGACCGTGTTGTGCGAGACGCCGCAGACCTCGGCGGCGCCACGGTAGGACTGGGTGAGATCAAAAGCAGCTAAAATTTCCATGAACTCTCCTGGAGACTTCATAACAAGCCCCTTCCTTCCAAAATGGGTGAAATCGAAACGATTGGCATCGTCATTTCACCCCGAAGGAAGGGGCTCTCCTCGTACCGACACGAGGGATGGACAAGGGAATCCCAGCACGCCCCCGCCGCAGAACTACGGCGAACCACTGGTCAAAACACTTGCAGCCACTGGTCAAAACCACTGCCGCGAACGGTCCATTCAAAATGCCGTCTATGGTCAGTTTAAAGTTGCAGCTAACA
>JBBRKU010000427.1:0-2968 GCA_038231735.1 Actinomycetales bacterium
GACCAGGCCGAGACGTTCTTGGCCAGCTCGTTGCGCAGGTCCATCAGCATCCGGTGGTCGACGACGGCAGGGGCGGCCTCCGCGGGCGCCCCGCCGGCCGCCGTGGTCCGGCGCCGCCGGTTCTGCTGCTCCGTCTGGCGCTGCTTGAGCAGCACACTCACCTGGTCCGCGTCCAGCAGACCGGGAATGCCCAGAAAGTCCTGCTCGTCCTCACTGCCCATCTCACCGCCGGTCCCGAATTCACCACCGTCGAAAAGCACCCGGTCAAAGGACGCCTGGGACTCCAGCGCCTCGAATTTGAATTTCTCCAGCGTGTCCGAACCCTTTTCCTCCCGGTTCGCCTCAAGCATCTCGGCGTCCTCGGTGGCGAAGCCGTCCGGCTCGGCCTCCGGCCGGTCCAGGGCGTGGTCCCGCTCCAGCTCCAGCTGGTTTGCCAGCGCCATCAGGTTCGGCACCGACGGCAGGAAGACCGAGGCCGTCTCGCCACGGCGCCGGGCACGCACAAAGCGGCCAACGGCCTGGGCGAAGAACAGCGGCGTGGCCGTTGATGTTGCATACACACCCACGGCCAGGCGCGGGACGTCCACCCCTTCGGAGACCATCCGCACGGCGACCATCCAGCGCTTCTCCCCGGCCGAGAAGTCTTCGATCTTGCTGGAGGCCTTGGCATCATCGGAAAGGATCACCGTGGGCGACTGACCCGTGATCCTTTTCAGCTCTCCGGCGTAGGCGCGGGCGTCGTCATGGTCGGTGGCGATGACCATACCGCCGGCGTCGGGGACGGTACGGCGCACCTCGGTGAGCCGCTTGTCCGCCGCGGCCAGCACGGCCGGAATCCATTCACCCATCGGGTTCAGCGCCGTGCGCCAGGCCTGCGAGGTAATGTCCTTCGTCACCGCCGCACCCAAGGTCGCGGCCATCTCCTCGCCGGCACTGGTGCGCCAGCGCATCTGGCCGGAATACGCCATGAAAATGACCGGCCGGACCACATGGTCCTTCAGCGCCTCGCCGTACCCGTACGTGTAGTCGGCCCGCGAGCGGCGGATCCCCTCCCGGTCCTCGGCATACTCCACGAACGGTATGGCAGCTGTGTCGGAACGGAACGGCGTGCCTGTCAGGGACAGCCGGCGGATGGCCGGTTCAAAGGCCTCCCGGATACCATCGCCCCAGGACAGCGCGTCGCCACCGTGGTGGATCTCATCCAGGATCACCAGCGTGCGGGCGGCCTCGGTCTTGGCACGGTGCAGCATCGGCTTGCTCGCCACCTGCGCGTAGGTGACGGCTACCCCCATGAATCCGCGGCCGTGCTTGCCGTCCGCGTTCTTGAAGTTCGGATCGATCGCGATCCCCACCCGCGCCGCCGCATCCGCCCACTGCCGCTTCAGGTGGTCCGTTGGCGTCACGATGGTGACGCGGTTGACCACCCCGCGCTCAATGAGTTCGGTGGCAATGCGCAACGCGAAGGTCGTCTTGCCGGCACCGGGCGTGGCCACGGCCAGGAAGTCCTGCGGGCTGGACTCGAAGTACCTTGCCATCGCCTGGGCCTGCCAGGCCCGGAGCTTGGGCGCGGTTCCCCAGGCGGCCCGTTCCGGGTAGGCAGGAGGCAGGGCCGGACCGCCGAACAGGGTGTCCGTCATTAACTGCTGCCCCCCGAAGGTTTGTGGAATCGTCGAACATAAGGCAAGGAAAGCCGGCGCGTCAAATCAGCCCGGAACATCAGGGCCGGGCGACTTAGTGGCGGCGCCACCTATTTGTCGGAACCGGGCTTGTCCTTACCGGGACGCAGGCCGTCATAGATGGCCTTGCATTCCGGGCAGACGGGGAACTTCTGCGGGTCGCGGCCCGGGATCCAAACCTTGCCGCAGAGGGCGATCACGGGCTCCCCGGACAGGGCCGACTCCATGATCTTTTCCTTGCGCACATAGTGCGCGAAGCGTTCCCGGTCCCCCGGCTCCACCTCTTCACGGAGCTCTTCGCGCTCGATGGTGGCAGTAGAGGTACCAGGCCCCTGGGGGGTCCGCATCGGGTCATTTTCAAACGGGTCTGCTGGCATACTCATGGCCTCCATCCTACCGGCTGGTACCGACAAAACCTCGACGGCGGATGGCCACCTTGGCGCCCAAGGCCCCCGCCGCCGCCGTCCTTCGCCTGCGGTTGAGTGCACAGTTGGCGCCCATGTTGTCGAACAACATGGGCGCCAAGTGTGCTTTAAACGGGTCGGAAGGGGCTTAGATTCCCTGCCACTCGGGCTTGTTGTCGTACGTGTACCGGTAGTAGTCCGCCAGCTTCAGGGCCGACGCCGCGGCCTCGTCCAGCAGGATCGTCGCGTGCGGGTGCAACTGCAGCACCGAGGCCGCGCAGATGGCGGCGACCGGGCCCTCCACAAAGTCCCGCACGGCCTGCGCCTTCTGCGCCCCTGTGGCCACCAGCACCACGTGCCGGGCGTCCATGATGGTGCCCAGCCCCTGGGTCACGACGTGGTGCGGAACATCCTCGATGCGCTCGAAGAAGCGGGCGTTGTCCTGCCGGGTCTGCTCGATCAGCGTCTTGATCCGGGTCCGCGACGCCAGCGAGGAGCCCGGCTCATTGAAGCCGATGTGGCCGTCCGGACCCACGCCCAGGATCTGCAGGTCGACCCCGCCGAGCGCCCTGATGGCCTCCTCATAGGCCTCGCAGGCGGCCGGAAGGTCCGCCGCCGCGCCGTCCGGTCCGTGCACGTTCTCCGGCCGGATATCCACCCGGTTGGTGAACTCGCGCCGGATCACTTCCCGGTAGGACTCGTGGTGCCCCGCCGGCAGGCCGACGTATTCGTCCAGTGCAAAGCCGTGCGCCCCGGAGAAGCTCAGCCCCTGCTCCCGGTGCCGGCGGGCCAATTCGTCGTAGACCGGCAGGGGTGAGGAACCCGTGGCCAGCCCGAGCACGGCATTCGGCTTGCGCCGGACCAACGCCTCGACGGCATCGGCGGCCA
>JBBRKU010000428.1:0-2965 GCA_038231735.1 Actinomycetales bacterium
CCCCGGGGAAAAGCGGTTCAACCAGCAAAAGACTTCGTGATGCGGTCGAGGAAATTGACCCCCGCAGTACCGAGGTGATGGCCGGACTGCTCAACGGGAAGGTGAGCTGGAAACTCGAGGGTTCAAACAGCATTGTCCTGATCCCCGAGAACATGGTCAGCGCGGCCACAGCACTCGCAGATCCAAGCCGGGATGTGTTGGCATCCCTTCCCTCGGACAGGCCGGTCCGCGTGCTGGTGGTGCCCGTCCAGGAGCCCGGCGCTGCCGCGGGAACCTTTCTGCTGGTCGGCAAGGACAGCGGCGATGAACGTGAACGGATCTTTGCCTCCATGCGGGCGTATGCGCTGGTGTCCGCCGCGACGCTGGCGGTCTCGGCGGTTGTTGGTGGGCTTATTGCGGGACGCCTTCTTCGGCCCCTGCGCAAACTCCGGGAGGCCACCGAGATCGTCAGCCAGGATGACCTGTCCCGCCGGGTCGATGTCGGCAAAAGCGTGGATGACATTGCAGATCTGGCCCTGAACTTCAACAGGATGCTGGAGCGGCTGGACCAGGGCGCCCATGAGCAGCGCCAGTTCATGGACGATGCCGGGCACGAGTTGCGGACGCCCCTAACGATTCTCCAGGGCCATCTGGAACTGATGTCGGTCCAGGACCCGGCCGAGGTCACCGAGACGCGGGACCTGCTGCTTGAGGAGGTGGATCGCATGCAGCGCCTGGTCGCGGATCTGCTGCGCAGTTCCCCTGAGGTAGCCCGGATAGTGGTTGGCGATGGCGGCGATGATCAGGCACTGCGTGCCGTGGGTGCCCACGCCCGCCAGCACCAGCATCAGATAGACGACGGCGACGGGCGGCCCGGTGATGATGACGGCCAGTCCTACGGCGGCGACCGCAGCCGCGACGATTCCGGTGCGGACCGGTCCGAACCTGTCCCCCGCCCAGGCGGTAATAACGGAACCGGCAACGGCACCGAGGTTCAGGGCCAGAGCAAAGGTCAGGGCGGATCCGAGGTTGTAGCCGGCCAGCTGCATTAGGTTGGGCAGCCACGTGCAAAGGCCGTACCAGGCGAAGAGCGTGGCCAGCGTGGCAATTGCGAAGAGGACGCTCGCGCCCAGGTAAGGCGCACGGAGCAGGGTGCCGAATCCGACCCGTTCCGTGGTTTTCGCTGCGACGGTTTCCGGCAGGTGGCGGAAGCCCAGCGGCACCACGATCAGCAGGGCCGCGGCGGCGATCAGGAACATCACCGGCCAGCCAAACCGCGGAATCAGCGGGATTCCGACCAGGGCGGCCAGCGTGCCGCCGATCGGGACACCGGACATCATCAAGGTGGCAATGGCGGAGCGCCAGCGCGCCGGTACCAGCTCCGCCACTAGCGCGTTCGCTGAGGGAACCAGTCCGCCCAGTCCGATGCCGGCGAGCAGCCGGAGCAGGCCGAAGACGACGGCGTTCGGGGCGAAGGCGCAACCGATGGTGAAAACGGAAAAGACGATGGCGCAGGCCAGGATGGTCCGGCGGCGGCCCAGTGCGTCCGAGAGCCGGCCTGCAAAAATGGCGCCGATCATCATGCCCAGGAACGCCAGCGAACCGATGGTGCCGGCGGAGGCCTTGGTCAGGCCCCAGCCGGTGCTGCTGATCAGGGAGGACTGAACGGTGCCGTAAACGATGAGGTCGTAGCCATCGAAGACCACCAGCAGCCAGCAGACCAGAACGGCCAGCAGCGAGGTGCGCGGGAAAGCAAAGCCGCCCGGAACTCCGGCGGGCGTTGTGACGTCGTCCTTGACGACCGGGTTGTTGTAAGTCATGCCACGACTGTGGTTCACCCCACAGGCAACCCGCCATAGAATTCTGTTGTGCAGAATATCCAGTTGCAGAAGAAGCCCGCCTACCTGATAGAGGCGGTCGATAACGCCCTGCAGCTGATCCAGCTGCTGCGCGACGGCGGAAGCATCCGGCTCAAGGAGGCTGCAAAGGAGCTGGATGTGGCGCCATCCACCGCGCACCGGCTGCTGGCCATGCTGGTCTACCGCGGGTTCGCCTTCCAGGATGAATCACGGCGCTACCACCCGGGTCCGGCAATGGGGGCAGGCCCGGCCGGCCTGAGCTGGACCAAGCAGCTGCGCACCGTGGCACAACCCCATCTGGAGCTGCTGGCCGGCAGGTTGAATGAAACCGTCAACCTGATGATCAGGGTGGGCACCAAGGTCAGGTTCCTGAGCACGGTGGAAGGCTCCCAGATCCTGCGCGTTGGCGACCGGCAGGGAAGCGTCCTCCCTGCCAGCAAGGCCTCCGGAGGCAAGGCCATGCTCGCGGAGCTGGATGCCGACACGCTCCGGCAGCTCTTTGGCAGCTCAGCGGCCGCCTCCGGCGGGGACGGCATTCCGGAAGCCGAGTTTCCGGCGTTCCTGCGCGAACTGGAAACCGTGCGCCGGAATGGCTTCGCGGCCAATTTCGAAGGCACCGAAGATGGCATCAGCGCCGTCGGCATCGCATTGCACAACCGCTCCGGAGCAGTGGTGGGCGCCCTGACCGTCGCCATCCCGTTGGGCCGCTTCCGCAAGCTACTGGACGAAGGGCTGGTTCCCATCACGGTGGAGGCCTGCCGCCAGTTGGAACTGGACATAGCGGCCAACCCCGTCGAAGATACCGACTGAGTTTCACTCTGGTTCTGCTGTGCAGAATTGTTGGGGGTTTCCGGCGCAGTCCCCGTACGGTGGGAAGTAGTCCGCATCATAGTTAGGAGCCCATTGTGTCCACCACCGAAATCTTCCCGGCCGATCCGGCGGCCCAGCCGGCCAGCCACGTCACGCCCGTCGTCCCGGAGCCCACGGTCGAGGAAGCGGCTCAGCTCCGGGACCTCTACCGCGACTTCGATAGTGAAAACCTGATCCCGCTGTGGACCGAAATCGCCAACCTCATGCCGATGGCACCGTCACCCAAGGCAATCCCGCACGTCTGGCGCTGGAACACC
>JBBRKU010000429.1:0-2964 GCA_038231735.1 Actinomycetales bacterium
ACGCAGCTGGTGATGCAGCTGCCGGAGCTGGTGCTTCTGCTCCGTTTTGTCCCGCCTCGCCTGCTGCCTGGCTTCGCGCGCCAGCTTCCTTCTCAGCGCCCTGGGCGGCAGGGCGGGCCTGGGCGGGATAATCGGTTTGGCGGGTCCCTCAGTCATCAACGGCTCAGTCACTAGTCGGCTCAGTCATCGATCACCAGAACACGGGCGTGCAGAATCGTCCGCTGGTGGAGAGCCGTCCGCACCGCCCGGTGCAGGCCGTCTTCCAGGTACAGGGTGTCCTTCCACTGAACGACGTGCGGGAACAGATCCCCGAAAAAGGTGGAGTCCTCGGCCAGCAGGGCCTCAAGGTCCAGGGTGGTCTTCGTGGTCACCAGCTCATCCAGGCGCACCTGCCGCGGAGGCACCGCCGCCCAGTCCTTGGGCGAGAGATAGCCATGGTCCGGGTACGGGCGTCCGTCGCCAACTGCTTTGAAGATCACTTGTCCAGACTATGGAAAAGCACCCACCATGGGAACTTGTGAAGCCCCCGCGCCGCGCGGCGTTGCCAAATGGTTACCGGTCGGTTGGGTCCGCCGCGCCCCGGCTGGGACTATTAACCCATGACTTCCACCTCCCCCGCCCTTGCCCTGCTGCTCGATGTCGACGGTCCGGTCGCCAGTCCGGTGACCCGCATGGTGAAGCCCGGGATCATCACGGATCTGGTGGCTCTGGCGGCCGCGGGGATCCCCATTATCTTCAACACCGGGCGCTCGGATACCTTCATCCGCGAGCAGGTCATGGAGCCGATGCTGGCCGCCGGGATGCCGGAGGGGCTCGTGGTCCATGCCATCTGTGAAAAGGGTGCGGTCTGGTTCAGTTTCACCCACGAGGGCGCCGGGCCCATCAGGGTGGACCACTCGCTGGCGGTGCCGGCGGCCTATGGCGAGGACATCCGGCGGCTGGTGGCCGAGGATTATGCGGACCATATGTTCTTCGACGACACCAAGCGGGCCATGGTGTCCGTGGAGCAGCGGGTGGACATCTCGAATGAGGATTACCGCGACGAACAACGGCGCTTCGACGCGCAGGCGCTGGAGCTGATGGCGCGGCACGGGCTGGCTGTGGTCCTGCTGGACCACCACGCGTTGGCGGGCGGCTCGGCCTGGCAGTCGTTGGTTGGGGAGGTCCCGCAGCCAGCCGACGCGGACGACGACGGCCGGGCCGGCTTCCGCGTGGACCCCACCATCATTTCCACGGACATCGAATCCGTCCGGCTGGGCAAGGATCTGGGCGCCAGCCGCGCCGTCGAACTGCTGGCAGCCCAGCGGATCACGCCCCGCGCGTGGCGCACCGTGGGGGACTCGCGTACCGACTACGCGATGGCGGACTGGCTGCACCACAATGACCACGCCGTGGCGCATGTCGATGTCCGCCCGGCGGACGGTGTCCCGGTCAAGCCGTACCGCATCCTGACGGCGGCGGACCTGGGGCTGGATGCAGGGACCATCCACGACGACGCCGGTGCCGCCTTCCTGCGGCGCTGGCTTGAGACCGTGACCGGCTGAGGTGAACGGAACCCACCGCGTTCTGGGTCGGGGCCGGCTCCGGAGCCGGCTGGGCCGGGATGGCTCCGGAGCCAGCTGGGCCGGGCGGACGCTCAGCCGGACCCTCCGCCGGATCAGGCCGCGGTGTCGGAGCGCATCCGCTGCTTCGCCGTGTTCGATCCTGCCCCAACCGGAACGTGGCGAGTGGCCCCGGCCAGTCCAAAGAGCGGCATGTTGGCATAGATGCACTCACGGTTCTGCGCCGCGACCTGGTAGGTCTCGTGCCAGATGCCCACGTCCCCGCTACTGCCGACCTCCTTCATGAACGCCCGCCAGGCGGCCGCATGCGGAGCCTGCGGATCCGCGGCGAAGGAACGCAAATGCGCCGGGCTCTTCCAATAGGAGAGGATCATCGTGGTGCGGCCAAACCAGGAATGGAAGCCCAGCATGCCGGCGTCCGGATGCGTGGCCAAGTGCCGGAGCATCGCTGGCATCGCCATCGCCACCTTGAACCACCTGCGCACCTGCCACGGCTTGTTAATCCGCATCCCGATCAGGAAGACTGTCACCTCCTCCACATCCGCCGGAACCGTGAATCGACCGGGAAAAATCTCTGCTGCCATGGTCCTGCACCGCCTTTTGTTAGTTCTGGATCAGCCGTTGCCTCGGGCGGAAACGCCGTTATAAAACAACGTTATGAAACAGTGTTATGCAATAATGCAGGAATGGCAAGACCCAAAATCCACGACGACGGACTCCGCCTGAGGCTGCTGGCCTCCGCGGCCGAGCTGGTGCATGCCAAGGGGGTGGACGGCCTGTCGCTGCGCCACCTTGCCGCCGTCGCGCAAACCTCGACGACGGCCATCTACTCCCTCTTCGGCGGCAGGTCAGAGCTGCTGGAGGCCGTCGTGATGCAGGGATTCACCAGTTTCACCGCGGCCCAGTCGAAAGCGGCAGGCGGCAAGGACGCCATCAAGGACCTGCACAATCTAGGAACCGCCTACCGGCACTGGGCGTTGGCCAATCCCACGCTGTACACCCTCATGTTCAGCGGCGCCCTGAACGACTTTGTCCGTTCCGAGGAGGCGCTTTCCTCGTCCACGGACGGACTGCAGCCCCTGATTGCGGCGGTGCGGCTCGGCCAGGCCACCCGCGTCCTGCGCGCGGCGGATCCGGAATCGGTGGCGATGCATCTGTGGGCCACCGTCCACGGGCTGGCGAGCCTTGAACTCGCCGGCCTGAAGAACGATCAACAGGACTGGACGGTTGTCTTTGAGTCCTCCCTGGAGGCCAGCCTGCGTGCGTGGTCCGCAGAGGGGGAGAATGGATCATGGGAAACGCCCTGAAAACATGGCAGGCGGAACTGAAACGCACCCTCACCGGGGAACCGGACGGTGTGCCGGCATGGGTGCCAAAGCTGGCCGAGGGCGACGACGGCGGC
>JBBRKU010000430.1:0-2963 GCA_038231735.1 Actinomycetales bacterium
CAGCACCTGGCCCACTTTCTGCTCCAGCGTCATGCCCGCCAGCACCCGCTGAGCGGCGGATGCCGGCGGCTTAGCGGGCGGCGTGGCGGTGGGTGTTGCGGTAGCGGACGACGACGGACCGGCGGTTGCGCCGCCGCTGCGGGTGGCGCTTCCGGTCGCCGCCGCCGTGGGAGCGGAGATTGGCGCAGTGGCGGAGGCCGGTCCGGCGGATGAGGATCCGGCGGCGGGCCCGAACGCGGCGGAGCCGTTCACCAGCAATACGATGGCCAGCGCCAGGACCACAGCGCCGGCAATGATCGCAATCCACCAGCCGCGGGTAATTCGTGCCATCTGTCAACCTCCCATTGGTGCGGCCAGACTACCTGTTCTGTGCCCCCTGCCCACGCTCCCCCCGCCGCCCGGTCACCGCGAAGTCGTGGCAGGCCTGCACGGCGCCCGCAAACCGTATGCCCCCTCGCAGGGTTCCCCCGACCACGCCGGAGATGACCGGCACGGTTCCCACGACGTCGGCACTCTTCCCACGGCCTCGCGCACGGGGCACGGGGCACGGGGCACGGGGCACGGGATAGGAGCCGGGGGCCCCGGCCGGGATGTCAGCCCCGCTGGCGCAGGTGCGCGGCGTTCAGGGCGTCCATTTCCTCGTCGCTCATCTCGTCCAGAACCTGGCGTTCGCGTTTGTCCGTCCGGGAGAAGCGCATGAACAGCAAGATAATGATGGGCAGGTCCGCCGCCTCGCAGATAAACCAGAGCCAGTCCCCCGCGAGCTGTTGGTCGCGCAGCGGGTTGGGGAACCACCCCGGATGCAGACCCGGAACGGCGCCGGCTCCGTCCAGGACGAAATCGTTGAGCCGCAGCAGTATGCCAGGAATGGCATCCGCCAGCAGCTCGATGAAGGCAAATACAAAGCCCAGCATCAGGTACGAAGTCGTCGTCCCGGTGCCGGCCTCGGTGATCGGCAGTACCAGCAACAGTCCCAGCAGCGGCACGCCGATGGTCAGCAGGCCCTCCATCACTGGGCTGAGCCGGGCAAAACCCGCTAGGGGTGTGAGCATGCCGGAGAAGAGCAGCAGGCCCACTAAGGGGGCCACGACTGCGTTGCCGAAGAATTTCATCGGCCAGCGGCCCAGAGCCGCCAGCCGCCGTCGTACGCCCTGATCCGCAATGGCCGCCCTGGCCAGCGCCAGCGGCAGGCCCAGCGAGAGCAGCAGCGGGACGACGAAGAGCAGCACGGCCAGCCGGACGGAAAAGGCCCACCTCAGCTCGGACGAGTAGGTGCCAAGGAAGCCGAACGAGATGACCGCGAACGAGCCCAGGCCCAGCAGGTAGAAGGCTGCTATGCGCCACAGCGGCCAGCTGCCGCCGGACGCGCGCACCCGGGCCACGCCCAGGCCGTAGAGGCCGCCGACCACCAGGATGAGTGCCAGCGCCCAAGGGTCGAGCGACCAGCTGCCAAAAAACTGTCCCAGCGGCGGCATCTAGCGCCTGTTCTTCTCCCGCATGGCCCGCAGAGCCTCGCGGTTGTCCTGCTGTTCGCGCAGCGTCTGGCGCTTGTCGTAGTCCTTCTTGCCCTTGGCGATGGCGATTTCCACCTTGGCCCGGCCGTCCAGGAAGTACAGCTGCAGCGGCACAATGGTGAAGCCGGATTCGCGGGTCTTGTGCGAGATCTTCTCCAGTTCCTCGCGGTGCAGGAGCAGCTTACGACGACGGCGGGCGGTGTGGTTGGTCCAGCTGCCGTTGAGGTATTCGGGGATATAGACGGCTTCCAGCCAGAGCTCGTCGTCGTAGAACGTGGCAAAGCCATCCACCAGCGAGGCGCGGCCTTCCCGCAGCGACTTCACCTCGGTACCCATCAGGGCCAACCCGGCCTCGTAGGTGTCCATGATGTGGTAGTCATGCCGGGCCTTCCGATTGGTGGCCACAACCTTGAGGCCACTTTCCTTAGGCACGGTGCTGCTCCTTCTGTGATGGCGCTTGGATTGCTGCTGTTGTGAGGTCGATGTAGGAGATTGCTGCTGTATGAAGTCGATCCAGTTTAGCAACTCCGGGCGCCTGTATGCCCGGCAGTCGGTTCGGCAACTCCTGGCGCCTGGATACGCGGCAGTTCGGTTCGGCAACTCCGGGCGCCTGTATGCCCGGCAGTTCGGTTCGGCAGCAATGGCGGGTTTGTCGCCACCAAGGCCGCCATCGGTGCCGGTTCGATTGGAACCACTGCCCGGGCTAGCCGCCCAGAATGGTCATCGGGTCAACGGGTGTGCCGTTGAGCCAGGTTTCGAAGTGCGCATGGCAGCCGGTGGAGTTGCCGGTGCTGCCGGTGTAGGCAATCAGATCGCCGGTGTTGACGTGCTGGCCTTGCCGGACTGCCACGGAGGAGTTGTGGTAGTAGACCGTCATCAGCGCGTTGCCCTGGATGACGCCGTGGCTGATCCAGACCGAGTAGCCGCCGCCCAGGTTGGTCCAGCCGGCCAGCGTCACCGTTCCCGGCGCCGGCGCATAGACCGGGGTGCCGCACGGAGCGCCGAAGTCGATGCCGCTGTGCAGATAGGATCCGGTGCCGTTGAAGTCGATGGTGCCTGCTGGGGTCTGGCGCCAGCCGAAGCCGGAGGTGATCGGGATACCCGGAGCGAACGGGTGCCGCAGGCCGAAGGCGGACGGGTTGCCGGCGGGCGGCGGAACGTAGTTGTTGTTGCCCTGTGCGGCAGCGGCAGCACGGGCTGCGGCTTCGGCTTCCTCGCGTTCCTTGCGCTGCCGTTCGGCAATCTGGGCGGCCACATCGTCCTGCTGCTTCTTCACCGCGGCCAGCTGCGCCTGGATCTGCGGCTTCTTGGCGTTCAGCTCCGCGCTGAGGGCAGTGGTGTCGGTGACCAGCTTGTCCACCGCCGCCTTTTTGGCCTCAGCCTCGGCGCGCGCAGCCTTCTCGACGGCCAGTGCGGCATCCGCCTTGCCTTTGAGGTCCTTGATCTCCG
>JBBRKU010000431.1:0-2961 GCA_038231735.1 Actinomycetales bacterium
TCCGCAACGGGCTTTGGATCCGGCGCCGGGCCCTTTCGGCGCCCGATGACAATTTCATGTACGGCTGCAATTTCGTGCACAGCTGGGATCGCACTCATCTCTCTCCTTCGAATATCCGTGTTGCTGTCAGGGTGCCCGCAGGATCTGGCCCGGGAGCAGAAGATTGGGGTCATTGCCGATCGCCGCGCGGTTGACCTGGAACCAGCGTGGCCAGTGTTCGGCGATCTCCAGGTCCGTGGCCAGCGGCCCCAATTGCACCGCCGCCAGGGTCCACAACGTGTCGCCTGCTCGCACGGCGACGTCGGTCCCCGGCCCGAGAACTCCCCGGTCGGAAGGCTCCGCGGCCCGGCCGGAAGGCTCCGCGGTCCGGTCGGAAGGCTCCGCGGCCCGGCCGGAAGGCTCCGAGGTCTGGTCGCGGCTGTCAGAGGAGCGGCCAGGCGAATTGCTGAGGGAGGCTGCGCCGGGGGCAGCCCGCGCCGGCGCACCGGCTATCGGGAAGATGGCGCGGATGCTGGGCGGCGCCAGCGGTCCGGGGCTGACCAGCGGCGCCTGAGGCTGCCACAGTGGGCTGACGGCCGACGGCCCGGCTGGACCGGATGGGGCACCGGCACCATCCGGAGATGAGCGGTCCGGGCGCACGGACCCCGTGGAAGAGGAGGCGGACATCCCGACAGACGAGGTGTCTGGCGTGTCTGGCGCCGTAGGCGCTGTGGCAACCCGGACGGTAGGTTGCCACAGCGGATCGATGGGCGGCTCGGACGCCTGGGCCAGCGGCCCGGCGAGCAGATTGAATCCCAGCATCGCCAGGATCAGCCTGCGCATGAACCGCGGAGCCAGCCGCCCCGTGAGTTCAGCCGAGCGCCGTCGACCACCCAGGGCCAGAAGTCCGGACACGACCGCCAGCAGCAGGGATGCCAGCCACCAGAGAACGACGGCGCCCCCCACCAGGGCGGCCAGGGCGCCGAGCGCATCCTCGAATCCGAATGAGCGCCGCAGCTGGTCCTGGACCAGCCAGCGCTGCAGCAGCACGTAGCCCGACGCCGTAAGCGAGGCGGCCAGCACCAGAATGGTCACCGCCATGGCTGCATCCGACCGTAGTTGCCTGCGCATTTCTGCTTCCCTTCTTCCGGATGGTTGGTTCTGGAGAATCCGTGCCGTCACAAGAACCGAAAGTCCTAGTCCTTGATTATGTTCAGGACTTTTTGATGCTGTTAGGTACGTTTTGCGTCTGTTAGATAGTTCTAAGGCTCAAGAGAACGTTTGTCCAGCGTTTTCCGCCGCCTGTGCAAACAAGGCGGTCCGGTTGACCGGGCCATCAGGGACTCGTACGCTGTCCGGATGCGATGGGACGCCCTTTTCGGGGATATAGAAGCGCAGCTCGCTGCAGCCGGAGTTCAGGACCTCGAAGCCGAGGTCGCCGAATTGTCGCGCGTGGAACAGTCGCGTCTTGAGCTGATTGACCGCCTCCGGGGATCTGTGGGCACCGAGCTGCAGGTGATGCTGAGGGAGTCATGGCAGTTCACCGGAACGGTCACCCATGTGGGCTTGGACTGGATGCTGCTGGCAGTGGCGAACCGGTCGGTGCTGGTGCCCGTGGCCTCGGTCGTCTGGATCGCCGGACTCGGACCCTTGGCGCTGAAGCCGGCCGGGAAGATCCGCCGGACCTTGGCCTCCGCGCTCAGGGCGCTTGCCCACAACCGCGCCCCCGTCAATGTCCACGTTGCAGCAGGAGCGGGTCGAGAGACGGCGCTTTCAGGATTCCTGGACGGCGTGGGTGCGGATTGCCTGGAACTGGCGTTGGTGCCGGAGGGGGAGTCTCGGCGTGCCCGCAATGTTGCGGCCAGCTATTCCATCCCGTTCACCGCGCTGCTGGCCGTGAGCTCCCGGGCGCAGGACAACGCCTAGGAACCGATCCAAACCAGTTCCCGCTACAGCTTTTCCCCGTGCGTCCTGGCCTCCGCTAGCATCTGCTCCGTCGCCGCGTAGCGGCCCTGGATGAATTCCTCGAACTTGGTTTCCTCGACCCGCCACTGGCCGCGCCCCCCGATCTGGATGGCTGGAAGCTCGCCGCTGCGCACCAGAGAGTACGTTGCGGCGGCGGAGATCTGCAGCTGTTCGGCGACGTCGGCAAGGGTCAGGAAGCGTGGCATAGCGCCCATTCTTGCACGGGTGATAGCTGTAGGTACGTTTATCCACATTTAGCCACGGTTAGGGCGCCGGAAGCCGGTCACAACGCACGGCGAGCGGGAAATCTCACCCAGATCTATCCCTCCAGTGATATTTTTGGACGCGTCGACGAATGACACCCCGGTGAAAAGTCGGCCGCCAAGCGCAACGTCCAACTCGTCGCTCTGTTGACATGCCCCTGCGGTCGGCCCACACTGGCCTTAACCGGCCAAAGCCTCTCCCTGACAGCCCACCAGCGGGAGCCGCCGCGGCGTTCGAGCCGACGAACAGGGCAGCCGCCGTGACCGATGTGACCAAGCCACACGCAATGCGCCCCTCCCATTTCCTGGCCACGGCCATGGTGGCCGGCTTGTTGTTAGCGGGCTGCGGACCTACGTCGTCGTCAACCACGACGGCGGACGCCTCTGCCCAAGCGTCGAGCCGGCAGGCATCTGCCTCGGGGACTTCAACCTCGGCGCAAGGCTGCGTCGCAGACATCTCCAAGACCATCTCCGCCGCACCCACCACCGCGTCAACAAGTTCCGCGCTCCCCAGGGACTTGGCTTCCGCCCTCGATGCCGCGGCCCAGTCGTCGTTCAAGGCCACCGCCACCCCCGGTGCGATAGTTGGCATACGCACCCGCGAGGGCACCTGGACCAAAACGTACGGCGTAGCCGACCCGTCCACCAACGTACCGATGTCCACGGACATGCACATGCGGATCGGGTCCGTCACCAAGACATTCACCGGCACCCTGATTCTCCAACTGGCCGAGGACGGCAAGCTGTCGCTCGA
>JBBRKU010000432.1:0-2950 GCA_038231735.1 Actinomycetales bacterium
ACCCATTGCGGGCCGGTCCGGCGGAGCAGCCGCGCGGCGATCTGGACCCCGGCCACGATGCCCAGCGAGTTGATGCCGAAGAGCAGGCCGTACTCCTGCGGTGAAAACCCGTAGACCGTCTGGAACAGGAACGTCGAGGCGGACAGGTAGGTGAAGAGGCCGCCGAAGTTCAGACCGCCGATCAGCATGGTCCCCACGAAGATCCGGTCCGAGAACACCGCCCGGTAGCGTTGGTAGGCTGTGGCGCCGGAGCCCCTGCGCCGCTCCGCCGGCAGCGTCTCCACGATCAGGAACATGGCCGCGAGCAGGACGAGTGCGCCGTAGCTGGCCAAGAACCAGAAGATCCCCGGCCAGGGCATGATCCCCAGCAGCTGGGATCCGATGATCGGCGCCAGGATCGGGGCCATCCCGTTGACCAGCGAGAGCCGCGAGAACATCCGCACCAGCGGATAGCCACTGAAAAGGTCGCGGACCATGGCCATGGCGACCACGCCTCCGCCGGCCGCGCCGATTCCCTGCAGCACACGGAAGACGCCCAGCATGGTGATGTCCGTGGACAGCGCCGCACCCAGGGAAGCCAGCACATGGACCGCGGTGGCCAGGATCAGCGGCAGCCGGCGCCCCACCTTGTCGCTGAAGGGCCCCACCACCAGCTGGCCCAGCGCGAAGCCGATGGTGGTTGCCGTCAGCGTCAGCTGCACCGCGGTGGCGCCGACGTGCAGATCGCTTTCCAGGATCGGGAAAGCAGGCAGGTACAGGTCCACGGTGAACGGCCCCAGCGCCGTGAGCATTCCCAGGATCAGAATATAGACCAGCTTTTGCCGGTGCGTGAGGGTGTCACCCGGATGTGTGTGCGTGCTCAAAAGAAGTCCTTAGTTAATCAGGTCGCTCACAGCGGTCCGGAAGGTGGTCGGTCGGGTGATAAGCATGCTCGGCAGCGCCTCCGCCATCCCGTCTATAGCGGAGACGAAGGTTCAATCGTATTGGCCGCACCAGCAGAGGGGAAGAATTCCCGTCCGGAACGCCCAACCGGCGCCCAGGAGAGGAAAAGCGATCGGCGTCGCAGACACCGCCTCCGGCGGCGGACAACGCGGCGCGGTTGCGGGCCGCCGTCGGGCACTGCAATGGTAATTTTGTCAGGTAGGTGCGCCGGAAACGGCGGCGCTTCAATGGCGCGCGGAATTTCCGCGCCCACAGTGCCTAGGTGATGGAGGCAGTTCCGATGAGTAGTTCTCGCTACGCTAAGACCGGTCCACGGGGCCGCGGCACCGCAGCTGATGATCCGTCGCTGCTGGACACGGTCAAGGTGACCGCCCGGCTGGTTCTGAAGCAACTCAATGACGAGATATCCCTGGCCAAGGTGGAGCTCAAGCACAAGGGCATCCAGCTGGGCGTGGCCGCCGCGCTTCTGGCCGTCGCCCTGGTCTTCCCCTCCTTAGTGGCCGTGGCACTGATCGTGGCGGCCATCATGGCGCTGGCCCTGATCATGCCGGCCTGGCTGGCCGCGCTGCTGATCGCAGCCTTCTTCCTGCTGGTGTTCCTGATTCTGGGATTGGTGGGGGCACTGAGGCTGAAGAAGGCCATGCCGCTGAAGCCCCAGGCGGCGCTGATAGGCCTCCAGCACGACGTCGGAATTGCCAAGGAAGGCAGCAAATTCGATGTGCGGACGCTGACGGTCAAGCCGGCCAGCCGTGCCGAGGCCAAGGCTGCCAAGGCCGAGAAGGCCGTCAAGGCTGAACAGGCCAAGGCCGCCAAGGAAGCGAAGGCCGCCGAGAATGGTCCCGCTCCCACCGAGGCGCAGCTGCTCGCTCGTACCGCCGACCGGCGCCAGCACCTGCTCAACCTCCGGGCGGAACTGGTATCCCGCGCCGACGTTAAGAAGCAGGCCCGAACGTTCATGTCCACGGCCCGGGGAACCGCTCGGCATGCCGCCGGGGATGTCCGGGGCCGGCTCGAAGCGTCGGCCTCCAACGCCGAAGAGGTTCTGGGCTCGGCCCGGGAGCGCTGGCTGCCGCTGACGGTCCTCGCCGTGTCGGGTACGGCATTGCTGGTCTTCCTGCGAAGGTTGTTAAGGCACTAGTTGTTAAAGCATTAGGTGTTAAGGCACCAGGTGGCCACCCCACAGGGGACAGGTCCAAGGGAATGGAACGGCAGTGGCAAGGTCAGTGGAGAGGTCCGCGGAAAGGGGGATGCGATGAGGCTAATCGGCGCAGGCACCCGTCCCGGCGCGCAAACCGACCATGACCGGGTCTTCACCATTCCCAACCTGCTCACCGTGGTGCGGTTCCTGGGTGTCCCGCTGTTCGTCTGGCTGGTGCTGGCCCGGCAGGAATACGGCTTCGGCGTGCTGGTGCTGGGGCTGATGGCCGGAACCGACTGGGTGGACGGCTACGTCGCCCGGCGCTTTGACCAAAGATCCAAGCTGGGCCGTGTGCTGGACCCCATGACGGACCGGATCGCGCTGCTGACGGTCGCGGTCACTCTGGTGATCGCGGACATCGCACCGTGGTGGCTGCTGGCGCTGCTGGTGGTTCCGGATGCCGTCCTGCTGGCCGTGTCCATCATTTTCTTCCGCTGGCATCCGGACCTCCCCGTGAGCATCGTCGGCAAAGTGCGCATGGCTGCCTTGCTGATTGGAACGCCGCTGCTGCTGCTGGCCAAGGTGGTTGGCCCGGAGCCCAATGCGCTGCAGGCCACGGCCTGGGTTTTCCTCGGCATCGGCATCGCCGGGCATCTGGTGGCTGCCTACAACTACTTCTGGGCCATCCTGGGCAAGCACCGGCAGCTGCATTACCCGGCCCCCGGTCCCGGCGAGCCAGTCTCCGGCGGTCCGGACCCGGTGCTTGCCGACGACGACGGCGGCCAGCACCAATCGCTTCCGGATTCCAGCGGCAGGGACACAAATGATCCCGCACGGCGCCCGCCGCTGTCCGGGGGGGGCGCCTGATGG
>JBBRKU010000433.1:0-2933 GCA_038231735.1 Actinomycetales bacterium
ACCTGGTAGCCGTCCATGGCGGCCTGCAGCGCGCAGATCGGATCGATTTCGGTCACGATCACACGGGATCCCTGGCCGCGGAGCGCCTCCGCGGCGCCCTTGCCGACGTCGCCGTAGCCGCAAACGACGGCGACCTTGCCGCCCATGAGCACATCCGTGGCCCGGTTGAGGCCGTCCGGCAGCGAGTGGCGGATGCCGTACTTGTTGTCGAATTTGCTCTTGGTGACCGAGTCGTTGACGTTGATGGCCGGGAACAGCAGCTTGCCCTGCTCGGCCAGCTGGTACAACCGGTGCACACCGGTGGTGGTTTCCTCGGTGACGCCGAGGATGCCCTTGGCGACGCGGGTCCACTTCTGCGGATCCTGGGCCAGCGTGCTGCGCAGCACCTCCAGCACGATCCGGTACTCCTCCGGGTCCTCCTCGGCGGCGGCGGGAACGGCGCCGGCCGCCTCAAACTCGACGCCCTTGTGCAGCAGCATGGTGGCGTCGCCGCCGTCGTCGAGGATCATGTTCGGGCCCAGCTCCGGATTGCCGTCCGCGCCGGGCCAGCTGAGGATCTGCTGCGCGGTCCACCAGTATTCCTCAAGGGTCTCGCCCTTCCAGGCGAAGACCGGCACGCCCTGCGGATCCTCCGCGGTGCCTTGGCCGACGACGACGGCGGACGCGGCCTCGTTCTGGGTGGAGAAGATGTTGCAGGAGGCCCAGCGGACCTCGGCACCGAGCGCCGTGAGGGTCTCGATCAGGACCGCGGTCTGCACCGTCATGTGCAGCGAGCCGGCGATCCGGGCGCCCTTGAGCGGCTGGCTGGGGCCGAATTCCCTGCGCAGCGACATCAGGCCGGGCATTTCATGCTCGGCCAGGCGGATCTGGTGGCGGCCGGCTTCGGCCAGCGAGATGTCGGCGATTTTATAGTCAAAGGTTTTGTGGTCAAAGGTCATGGCGCGATCCCTTAGTTGGCGTCGGTCTTGGTGGAGATGTCTGCGGCAGGGCCGCCGTCGTGCTGGCCCGAACCCGCAGCCGCCGCCTCGTCCAGCTGCTCCGGGCGCAGCAGCAGCACTATGCCGTCCACAATCCGGTAGCGCAGCACACTGCCGCCGGGACCGGCCACGGTACTGACCAGATCGTCCCCCTCCTGCACAAGGGATGCCTTCGTGACGGGGCATCGGAGCACGGCCAAAAGTTCGTCTCTGACATGCGGCATGGAAGTTCGCTTCCTGAATCTGCCTCTACGGCGTAAGGACCTGCGGGTATTGCTCCCAGCCTATCGCCGCCGGGTCAGTCCCGCAGAATACGAAGATGTCCGCGGCGTGTGCCCTGCACGGCGGCGCTTGCCGGTGGTTCCAGCGCGGATTTGCTGCCGCGTTGGGCCAGCGGACCCAGGTCCGCCGCGGATTCGGCCGGCGCACTGGCCGCCTCCCGGACCGCGTCGGCCAGCGCCAGCAGGTCATCGGGACCGGGCCCGGGCGGTGTGGAGGGCATGGCCAGCCGGACTACTTCCCAGCCGCGCGGGACGGTCAGCCGTCCGGCGTGCAGGGCGCACAAATCGTAACAATGCGGTTCTGCAAAGGTAGCCAGCGGGCCCAGCACCGCCGTCGAATCCGAATAGACATACGTCAAAGTGGCCACAGCCGACTGGCTGCAACCCGATCTTGAACACTGGCGCATGTTTCCCACGGCTCCTAAGATTACCCGCCTTTGATCCAAACCGTGTCAGGAACCGCCAGGAACCACCCCCGTGGCGGTAACTGGGGTGTCAGGTTGTGGTTGTCGATTAATGTCGGTCGCCGGGGATAGAGTCAAGATATGCAGTTTAAGCCCACCGATTCCGGCTTCTCCATTGGGCCGGAGCCTGAAGCCGGCAACGCCGCCGGAGAGCAGGGTCGGTCGTTCCGGGCACGGCGTCGGAACCGTCACGGCCGTGGCCTGCGGGGGGAGCTGCTGTTGCCGGCGCTGCCCGGTTCGCACACCCGGGCGGAGAAGTTCGACGAGCTGGTCATGGATTCCGCGGAGCGACTCGGGGAGCTGTGGGGCACGGCCATGGAAGCGGTCCAATTTATGGTGGAGGACATCCCCGGGTCGCTGGAGGAACTGGTCGCCAAGGGCGAGCGTGCACCGCTGGGGACCCACCGGGTGGCCGGTCCGGGCAGCCCCGCATCGATCACCATCTACCGCAGGCCGATCGAACAGCTCTCGGACAACGATGATGAGCTGCGCGAAATTGTGCACGAGATCATCATTGAAGAGGCGGCCGGAATCCTCAACGTCGCGCCGGAGGCGGTTGACCCGGTGTACCGGCGGTCCCGCCGCTACTAGCCCGGCGAAACCTCACGGATCTGCGCACTCGCCGGGCCGGTCGGTGAGCAGAATAGTATTCTGCTCACGATTGCCAGCATTCAGTGAGCAGAACGGACCCAGCCGACGCGGATATGCCCGTCCGGGGGCGTCAGTAGCCCAGCACCACCGTCGCGTTTTGCTGGCCCGCCACACCGCGGGGAATGCCGAGCACGGAAACCCCGGCGCTGTCCTTCACCGTCAGCAGCTGCGCTCCGAAGACGGAGTCCCCCGTGGCGGACGCTATGAAGCCGGCCACGTCGTCCCCGGCCAGCTGCTTGGGGTCCACCACAACGGTGGTGCCGCCGGCAACGTCCACGTTCTTGGCCGGCAAGAGCTTGCCCGCAGCCGTGACCGGGGTCAGAGAGACCCGGGCGCGGCCGTCCGCAACGCCAAAGGAAAGTTTGGACTGGATTCCGGGCGGCAGAGTGATCAGTTGCCCGTCCCCCAGCCGGGCAGAAGCGCCGGTGGAGGCGAAATCCACCGGTTCCCCGGTCTTGGTGCCGTGCACGACGCGTACCGCGGCGGTGAAGGAGGAGTCCGCGCGGACGTCAACGGTGTACGTTCCCGCTGGCAGCCCTGTCAGCGGCAGCTCGGAGACG
>JBBRKU010000434.1:0-2931 GCA_038231735.1 Actinomycetales bacterium
CCGTACGGACCACGCAGGCGCCCGCCGGTGCGCTGGATGCGATGCTGCGCCAGGCCGGGGTGATCCGGGTGGAGACCATCGAGGAACTGGTGGACGTGGCTCAGATCGTGGTGGCCCAGCCGCTGCCGGCGGGCCCGTCCGTGGCGGTATTCAGCAACTCGCTGGCCCTGGGCAAGGTGGTGGCGGACTCCGCGGAGGCGCACGGGCTTAAAATCGGTGCCCTGGTGGCGGACCTGGAGCTGGATCCGGGGCAGTCTGTGACGCTGCCCGAGCTGCACCACCGGCTGCTGGCCTCGCTGCAGCTGGACACCGTGCATTCCGGGGTGGTGACGCTGCTGCCGGCACACGGCTTGAGCGTGCACTCCATCGCCAAGGTGCTCCACGACTGTTCGGTGCTGGCGGGCAAACCCGTGGTGGCCGCGTTCACCGGCATCCTGGACCCTTCCATCTATGTGGAGGGACTGCTGGAACCAGGTCTGCCCTGTTTTTCCAACCCGGGCGCAGCGGTGGCCGCGCTGGCCGCCGTCGTCCGCCATGCCCAGTGGCAGCGCCGCGGGCAGGTCGCCTTCGACCTGCCCGCCGGGATTGATCCTGAACCCGTCGCCGAGCGGCTGGACCAGCTGCTCCGGGATGTGGACGGCGATGCGCTGCTGAGCCTGGACCCGGCCACCGCGGTGGAACTGCTGGGCCACTACGGCATCACGGTGCTGGAATCGGCCCCCTTCATCACCGCGGATCAGGCCCAGGCCGCGGCCGAACGGCTGGGCTGGCCGGTGGCGCTGAAGACCATGGATGCCACGCTGCGGCACCGGCTGGACCTGGGCGGCGTCCGGCTGAACATCGAGGACGCGGCCTCGCTGCGGCGCAATATTGCCCAGATGCAGAAACTGCTGGAACCCTTCGGCACCTTCGGCATGGAGGTCCAAGCCATGGCGCCGGTGGGGCAGTCCTGCACGCTGCGGGCCATCGAGGATCCGCTGCTGGGCCCGGTCGTATCCTTTGGCATGGCCGGGGATGCGGTGGACCTGCTGGACGACTGGGCGCACCGCGTCCCGCCGCTGACGAGCGCCGATGCAGCGGAACTGGTGCGCTCACCCCGAGCGTCCCGGAAGCTGTTCGGCTACCAGGGCCTGCCGCCGGTGGATGTGGCAGCGCTGGAGGATCTGGCGGCGCGGCTGGCCGCGCTCAAGGACGAGCACCCGGAAATCGCGCTGGTGGAGTTCAACCCGGTACTGGTGGGGCCCGCCGGACTGACCATCCTGGCCGCGGATGTGCGCATCGCCAACCCGGCCCAGCGCACGGACAGCGCCCGCCGCGCCATGATTTCCTGACGGCGCCGGCGGCGGTGGTTCGCGCTCGGCCTGCGGATCTGTGAAAATGGCAGGATGAACACGTTCGGAACAACGGCGCACCAGAGTGCCCAGGGCCGCGGCCTCGAAGACGCCCTGCAGCGCGCGGGTTTCTACCCGCTGCTGGTCACCGACGTGGTGGCGGACGCGCTGGATGGGCGGGAGTGCCTGTCCCACCTGGTGCATCTGGAGACCCATTTTGACCGCACCGAGATCCACCGCCACATCACCGTGCTGGTGCTGACCGAGGACATGCTGGTGATCACCCACGTCGACGACCAGCAGCTGGACGACGAGGGGGAGCAGATGGTGGCGCAGATTTCCACCGAATCAGTCCCGGTCAGCCAGATCCGTTCCGTGGTGCTCAGCTACATGTATTCCCAGCCCCAGAATTACAAGTCATCCGATCCGGTACAGGAGGTCACGCTGTCCATCGCCTGGTCCGGTGGCCAGCGCCTGGACGTTGGTCCGGCCGGATGCGCCGATCCGCAATGCGATGCGGACCACGGGTACACGGGGACCATTGCGCAGGAGGACATCGCCCTGCGGATCAGCGCCGAGGCGGATGGACTGCAGGCCGTGCAGGACGCCAAATACTTTGCCCGTGCCCTGCGGGCGGTGAACACCAGCAGTGCCTCAGTGGTGGCGGATCCGCATGGGACACAGCGCGGAAAGCTCCCGGCCCTGGGATCGCGGCTCAACCGCGGCCACCACCCCCGCTGACGCGCCCCCGGCATTTGATGACGACTCCCGCCCAGCCGGCGCTGCCCCAAGCGCCGGGTTACGGCCGCAATTCCATCGGTGAAGTGCTCACCAGCAGCGCCGGCGCCCTGGGTGCGCCGGGCTTCAGCAACACGCTGGGGATCCCGAAGGCGCGGCGGATCTGCATCGTCCTGGTGGACGGCCTGGGCAGGGCGCTGCTGCAGCAGCGCGCGGCGCACGCACCCTTCCTGCGCAACGTGCTGAACGGGGCAGCCAACGGCGGAGCCGGCCATTCGCACCGACAGACACTGAGCGCATCCTTCCCGTCGACGACGGCGACCTCCCTCACCAGCCTGGGGACCGGCGTCGCGCCCGGACAGCACGGCATGGTGGGCTTCGACGTGCTCGACCCGGGCCAGGATAAGGTGGTGAACCTGCTGGGCAACTGGGATCCCGGTGTTGACCCGCTGGCCTGGCAGCCCTTTCCCACGGTTTTCGAGCAGCTGCACGGGACCGTTCCCACCGCAACCATCAGCCTGCCCAAGTTTGCCTCCTCGCCGATGACCCGGGCGGCGCTGCGCGGCGGCACCTTCATAGGAGCCACCTCGCCGCACGCCCGGACCGAAGCCGCGGCGGAACTGATGGCCGCCAACCCGGACATGCTGCTCTACTTCTACTGGAGCGAGCTGGACAAGGCCGGTCACAGCCACGGCAGCGCGTCCGAGCAGTGGGAGCACCAGTTTGAGGAACTGGACGCCGGGATGAAACGGCTGGCCAGCCAGCTGCCGGCGGATACCGTGATCCTGCTGACCGCCGACCATGGCATGGTCGACGTCCCGGAGCAGTGGCGGATCGACTATTCGGCCGAACCGGAGCTGAC
>JBBRKU010000435.1:0-2915 GCA_038231735.1 Actinomycetales bacterium
GGCGCTGTCCAGTCTCAGCCCGGCCGGCCGGCCGGAGGGCGACGGCGAACACTCCCGCCGGACCCGGACGCCGCTTACCCTGGTGGTCAGCACCCCAAGCAAGCGCCGGGCGCCGTTCGCCGTCTTCTGCTTTCTGACCCTGGTGGCGGCGCTGGTGGTGGTGCTGGTGCTGAATATCTCCGTCTCCAGCGGACAGTATCAGCTGGTTCAGCTGCGCAACCATCAGGCGGACCTGCTGAAGTCCAACCAGGATCTGACACAGCAGGTCCAAAATGCCGAAGCTCCCCAGAATCTGGTCTCCCGGGCTACAGCATTGGGCATGGTAACTTCTTCCTCGATGGGCCAGATCGACCTCGGCAGCATGGCGGTTTCGGGCAACCCGAAACCGGCCACCTCCCCGGACAAGCCGCTGGCCGTGATCGCGCCGCCCGCGGTCAATGGTGTGCAAACCACGCAAAGCACGCCGGAGGTGGCCGCCGCGGCCCCGTCTCCCGCGGCAGCCTCCACCGACGGATCGGCGGCAACGTCGGACGCGCTGGTTCCGGGCCAACGCGTTGGAACGGCCGCGGGTACGGCTGCGGGCACCACACCGGCTCCCGCTTCGCCCACCACACCCGCTCCCGCGGCGCAGGTTCCCGCCGCGCCGGCGCAGGATCTGCACGGCGGCACCATTCCCGTGCCCAAGCAGAAGAACGGCTAGAGCCGACGCCGCAGGACCGATAGCACAGCTGCAACGGCTAAGTAACGAGGAATAGCATTGGCACGAAACACCAGTAGCGGCCGGAAAGCCCCTCCATCGTCAAACGCGGAGCCAAATGCCAAGGGCAGCAACAGGGCAGCCGGACGGCGTCTGCGCCTGGGGCTGGCCTTCCTGCTGGCCCTGCTGATGATCATCACCGGCAAGCTGTTCTTCGTCCAGGGCCTGGACGTCGGCGGTCTGGCGGAGGCGGCGGTCAGCCAGCGCACCGTCGTGCAGACCCTGGCGGCAACGCGCGGGGAAATCCTTGACGCCAATGGCAAGGTCCTGGCGCAGAGCATCATCCGTTACGACATCACCGCCTCGCCCAAGAACAACACGGCCGCGGACACCTTCAAACGCCGGAATGACACCAGCAACAAGCTGGAGGAGGTCAGCCGGGACCAGGGCATCCAGGAATTGGCCAAGGTGCTGGGCCTGAACGAGGCGGACGTCCGCAAGGCCGTCACCGGCGACGGAGATTTCAGCTACGTCGCCAAGGGCGTCACCCCATCGGTGGAGTCCAAGGTCATGGACCTTGGACTGCCCGGCATCTACGCCCAGCCGACCAGCCAGCGCACCTACCCGATGGGTGCGGTGGGCGGCAGCATCGTCGGCTTCCTGGGCTCGGACGGCCAGGCCCTGGCCGGCGTCGAGCAGACCATGGATGGCAAGCTCAAGGGCACGGACGGCAGCCGGACCTACCAGCGCGGTGCCAACGGCATTGTGATTCCCACCGCCCCGGATGAGGTGAAGCCGGCAGTGAACGGCGAGACGGTGAAACTGACGATTAACAGCGACATCCAGTACTACGCCCAGCAGGCCATCTCCAACCAGGTCAAGAAGTTCAACGCCCAGTGGGGCAACATCGTCGTCGTCGGCGTCAAGACGGGCAAGATCATTGCGATGGCCGAGGACACCACTGTGGACCCGAACGATCCGGGCGCCACTCCCGCGGCGGACCGCGGCGCACGCTCGGTCACCGGCGCCATCGAGCCGGGATCCACGGAAAAGACCGTGACGGCATCGGCCGCCATCCAGGAGGGCAAGATCACCCCTCTTTCACACGTGCTGGTCCCGCCCACCTACTCGGTCAACGGGCAGACCTTCAAGGATGCCTTCACACACGGCTACCAGCAGCGGACGTTCGCCGGCATCATCGGTGATTCCATGAACACCGGAACGGTGATGGTCGGCGAACAGCTCTCACGGCAGCAGCGCTACGATTACCTGCACAAGTTCGGCATCGGCCAGCGGTCCGGCATTCCGCTGCCCGGCGAGAACCCCGGCATCCTGGCCCAGCCCGACAGCTGGGACGGGCGGCAGGAATTTACCGTGCTGTTCGGCCAGGGTGTATCGCAGACCCCGCTGCAGACCGCGATGATTTACCAGACCATCGCCAACAACGGTGTACGCCTGAAACCCCAGCTGGTCCAGTCCTACGTTGATCCGGACGGAACCGAGCACAAGGTGGACCAACAGCCCGGGACCGAGGTGGTCAGCCCGCAGACCGCCCAGCAGGTGAAGGATATTCTGGAGAGTGTGGTGACGGCGGCGGATGCGAAGGACGTCAAGGTTCCCGGCTACCGCGTGGGCGGCAAGACCGGCACCGCGGAGGCGGTGAAGGATGACGGCTCGGGCTTCAGCGGCTACACCGCATCCTTCGTCGGCATGGCGCCCATGGAGGACCCGCAGTATGTTGTGCTGGTGACAGTGCAGCGGCCGCAGGGAAATATTTACGGTATTTCCCAGGCACCCGTCTTCAACTCCGTCATGGGGCAGGTCCTGCACAACTACAACGTGCCGCCGTCCACCACTCCCTCTGTGGCACTACCGCAGATGTACTGAAGTTCCGGAGCCACATAGTGTCTGACATCCAACCGCCCCCGGGCGGTCCCGGGGCGCCGTTGCGCCCGCACCACGTTCGCCCCGTGAAGCTGGCGGATATTGCCCGCTTCATCGGCGTCCCGGCCGACGCCGGCGCGGACGTCGCGGTCACCGGTATCAGCCTGAACTCGCGCAGCATAGAGCCCGGGGACCTCTACCTGGCGCTGCCCGGGGCTCAGCGTCATGGCGCGGAATTCGCCGGCCAGGCCGTTGCGGCGGGCGCCGTGGCCATCCTGACGGACGACGACGGCGCAGCCCGGCTGGGTGCCAGGGCGGCGACGTCGGGCGGGGA
>JBBRKU010000436.1:0-2915 GCA_038231735.1 Actinomycetales bacterium
GGTTACGCCGCAGGGAGGTAGCCGGTGGCCAGCGACAGGATCGATGCCCGGGCGTTGCGGTTCGCCTTGGGATTTCCCCTGGTGTTGGGTCTTTCCTTCGGCGTGGCCGGCTTCACGCTGCGCGGGGAGGTGCCGCACGGCGTTGCGTTGCCCATCGGGGGTGGGCCGCTGCCGATCTTCGGCTACCTGGGCGTCGGCGCCGGAGTCATAGCCGTGATCGGATGGAGCATCGGCACCCAGGCCGCCCGGACGGTATTGCCGGGAATCGGCCGCCGGCTCATCCTGGGTCTTGCCGTGGCGGTGGATTTTTTCCTGGCTGCCCTGTTCGCCTCGGCGCTGGTGGCGCAGGCCGGCACGACGGAGCCCCCCAGCTCGCGGCTGGATTCGATTGTGCTGGCCACCGGCAGTGGTGCGGCCCTGGCGCTGGGCGTGGTCATGGCGGCGGTCTTCAAGCCCGACGAGCAATGGACCAGCCGCGACGACGCGGCCCTGACGCTGGCCTTGGATCCTGAGCTGGCCCGCGACCGGCTGGCCTATTGGATCCACCCGCGCAGCTCGGTGCTGGTCATGATCGCCCTGGCCGGCGCGCTTCCCGGCGCGCTGGTGGCCCTGGCGCTGCCCTTGCTGGGGGCGCTGATATTTGTGCTGGCGCTGGCGCTGATCGCGTTCCTGTCCGCCCGGGTGGATGCAAGCCGGGCCGGCGTCCATGTCTTCATCGCGGGCGTGTTCCCGGTCATCAACTGCTCCTCCACCGCCGTACTGGGAGCCGCGGCCGCGGAGGTGCGGGCGCGGACCTACGGCGGCTGGGGTTTCCGCCGGCACGGGGCATCCAGCACCTATCTCGCGGCCAGCGGTCCCGCCGTCGTGGTCCCGCTGACCAACGACGGCGGGTCCGGCATCCGGGCGCCCGACGACGACCGGGCCGAGGCCCTGGCGGAGCTGCTCAACCGGCGGGCGGGCAAGCGCGCCGATCAGAGCAGCTAGCATGGTCCCGGAAACTTGTAGGCTGGGGGAGTTACGGATACTGCACCGATTGGAAGACCCCTCATGAGCCCCCTGCGCGTCCACATTGCCACCGACCATGCCGGTATGGAATTGAGCGCCCATCTGATCGAGCATCTGGGCGCCAAGGGTTACGAGATGGTGGACCACGGGCCCAAGTTTTATGACGCCGAGGACGACTACCCCTCTTTCTGCATCCACGCGGCCCAGGCTGTCGTGGCGGACCAGGGTGCCGGTGTCGCGGCGCTGGGCATTGTGCTGGGCGGTTCCGGCAACGGCGAGCAGATCGCCGCCAATAAGGTCAAGGGCGTCCGTGCGGCGCTGGCGTGGAACCTGGACACGGCAAAGCTGGCCCGCGAGCACAACGACGCCAACGTCGTCGCCGTAGGCGGCCGCCAGCACAGCGTCCGGGAAGCCACCGGAATCATCGAGGCGTTCCTCGCGGAGCCCTTCAGCAACGCCGAGCGGCATGTGCGCCGGATTGGCAAGATTGCCCGTTTTGAAACCACCGGCGAGATCATGGGCTAGCGGTAGCGAGTAGCGGATGCCCGAAGGCCATTCCGTCCACCGGCTGGCACGCCAGTTCGGGGACGTCTTTACCGGTGCCCGCCTGAGCGCCAGCAGTCCGCAGGGTCGGTTCGCGGCCGGTGCCGGGCGGATCGACGGGCGGGTCCTGGAGAGTGCACGAGCGCACGGCAAACAGCTCTTCCTCCGCTTCGACAACGATCTGGTGCTCCGCACGCATCTGGGACTCTACGGTGCCTGGGACTTCGGCGGGGACAAGAGCTTTACCGGGGCTTCCAGCATCGGTGCGCCCCGGCGGATCGGTGAGCGGGAAATCCCCGGCGTCCGCGGCACGGTCGGGGACCGTTCGGCACAGGACGGATCCTTGCTGGACGGATCCTTGTTGGACGGACCCTTGCCGGATGGACCGTTGCCGGACCGATCATCACCGTACGACGGGCCGCCGGAGCCGGTCGGTGCCGTCCGGGTCCGCCTGGTTTCCGACCACGGCTGGGCGGATCTGCGCGGGCCCAGTGCCTGCGAGGTACTGACGACGGCGGAGGCGGCCGCCGCCGTCGCCCTTCTGGGCCCGGATCCGCTGCATAACGCACCAAGGGACCAGTCCGAATTCGCCGGACGTCTCGGCGCGCGGAACACCGCCGTCGCGCTGTTGCTGATGGACCAGAAGGTCTTGGCCGGCGTCGGCAATGTGTACCGCGCGGAGGTCCTCTTCCGGCAGCGGCTGGATCCGTGGCTGCCCGGGTCCGGCCTGTCCGCGCACCAGCTCGGCGCCCTGTGGCAGGAAGTCGTCGCGGCTATGTCCGACGGCGTCCGCGACGGCCGGATCATCACCACGCGTCCCCGGGACCGGGACTCCGTGGCCCCGCCGGTACCCGTCGGGGAGGCGCACTATGTCTACAAACGCAATGGCCTGCCGTGCCGGATCTGCGGGACGGATATCGCGATGACCGAGCTGGGGAACCGGAAGCTGTACTGGTGCCCCGGCTGCCAGGAATAACCCGAACTGCGATCTGCGGTCAAAAAACCGGGCGCCAATGTGAATTCGGGAACAAGGTGAACAAAGTGAAAGTGGAGGGGGCGACGGGAATCGAACCCGCGTCATCAGTTTGGAAAACTGAGGCTTTACCATTAAGCTACGCCCCCGCAAGACCTGTATCTGTATCCATTCCTTAGCGCTGCGTCGCAGAGTGGAAGTACAGTGGAACTTGTCAGGACTTGTGGCCGTTCGGCCGGGTATAACTACATCATACTGGGGGCCGGTGCTGTCAAATGTGCAACCGGGCAGCTAAGCCCTGTAGACTAGCCGGTGCACTACGGGGCGTAGCGTAGTGGCTAGCGCGCCTGCTTTGGGAGCAGGAGACCGCAGGTTCGAGTCCTGTCGCCCCGAC
>JBBRKU010000437.1:0-2904 GCA_038231735.1 Actinomycetales bacterium
ATGTGGTGGCATCGGCCGGTCCGGGTGGACGAGTGGCTGCTCTACGTCGCCGAATCCCCCAGCGCGTCGGGTGCCCGCGGCCTGAATCTGGGCAAAATCTATGACCGCTCCGGACAGCTGGTGGCCTCCGTGGCCCAGGAAGGCATGATCCGGATCCCGGAAGAAAAGCTCACCGAGCACTGACGCCGCCAAGCCGAATGGCCGGTCCCGTCAGGACCGGCCATTCGGCTTGGAACAGTACGCACGCTCAGCGCTCAGTCGCGCGTCAGGCGGCGGTGCGTGACCCGGTGCGGACGTGCCGCATCGGCGCCCAGCCGCTGGACCTTGTTCTCCTCATAGGACTCGAAGTTCCCCTCAAACCAGTACCAGGTGGCCGGGTTTTCCTCGGTCCCCTCGTAGGCCAGGATGTGGGTTGAGACCCGGTCCAGGAACCAGCGGTCGTGCGAGACTACGACGGCGCAACCCGGGAATTCGAGCAGGGCGTTCTCCAGGCTGCTCAACGTTTCCACGTCCAGGTCGTTGGTCGGCTCGTCAAGGAGCAGCAGGTTTCCGCCCTGCTTCAGGGTAAGGGCCAGGTTGAGGCGGTTCCGCTCACCCCCTGAGAGCACCCCGGCCTTCTTCTGCTGGTCCGGTCCCTTGAACCCGAAGGCCGCCACGTAGGCCCGGGACGGCATCTCCACCTGACCCACCTGGATGAAGTCCAGACCGTCGGAAACAACTTCCCACAGGGTCTTGTTCGGGTCGATGCCGCCGCGGCTCTGGTCCGCGTACGAGATCTTGACCGAATCGCCCACTTTAAGCTCACCGGCGTCGAGCGGTTCCAGGCCCACGATGGTCTTGAACAGCGTCGTCTTTCCCACACCGTTCGGGCCGATCACACCCACAATCCCGTTCCGCGGCAATGTGAAGGACAGTCCGTCGATCAGCGTGCGGTCCTCAAAACCCTTTTCGAGGTTCTTCGCCTCAAGGACCAGCCCGCCCAGCCGCGGTCCGGGCGGAATCTGGATCTCCTCGAAGTCCAGCTTCCTGGTGCGGTCCGCCTCGGCGGCCATCTCCTCGTACCTGGCAAGACGGGCCTTCGACTTCGTCTGCCGGCCCTTCGCGTTTGAACGGACCCAGTCCAGTTCCTCGGAGAGGCGCCGGGCCATCTTGGCGTCCTTCTTGCCCTGGACTTCCAGCCGGGCCCGTTTCTTCTCCAGGTACGTGGAGTAGTTGCCCTCATACGGGTACAGGTGGCCGCGGTCCACTTCAGCGATCCACTGGGCCACGTGGTCCAGGAAGTACCGGTCGTGGGTCACGGCCAGGACGGCACCCGGGTAGCCGGTGAGATGCTGCTCAAGCCAGAGCACGCTTTCCGCATCGAGGTGGTTGGTGGGCTCGTCGAGGAGCAACAGGTCCGGCTTCTGCAGCAACAGCTTGCACAGCGCCACACGGCGACGCTCACCGCCGGAGAGCACAGTCACATCCGCATCCCCCGGAGGGCAGCGCAACGCGTCCATGGCCTGCTCCAACTGTGAGTCCAGGTCCCAGGCGTCTGCGGCGTCAATGGCTTCCTGCAGCTGGCCCATTTCCTCGAGCAACGAGTCATAGTCCGCATCCGGGTTCGCCATCTCCTCGGAAATCTGGTTGAAGCGCTGGATCTTGTCATGAATCTCGGCAACGCCCTCCTGGACGTTGCCCAGCACGGTCTTGTCCTCGTTCAGCGGCGGTTCCTGCAGCAGGATCCCGACCGTGTAGCCAGGGCTCAGCCGCGCTTCACCGTTGGAAGGTGTGTCCAGGCCGGCCATGATCTTCAGGATGGTGGACTTACCGGCACCATTGGGGCCAACGACGCCGATCTTCGCCCCAGGGAAGAAGGACATGCTCACGTCATCGAGGATTACTTTGTCGCCAACGGCCTTGCGTGCCTTGGTCATTGTGTAGATAAATTCCGCCATGCTTCAAGGCTAGTCGGTGCCAGCCTAGAACTCACATTCCCACTGCGCTCTCAATGGCCCGCTCAGTACGGCGCCTCCACCGCCAGAATTTCTCCCGTAGCTATATTTACGCCAGCCAGCTCCTCGTCGAGATCCGCCGCATCCTCGAGGCCCTCCCCATTTGATGGATCATCGATTCCTGCCTCGCCCCTGTCCGATGGCAGGTCCAGCCTGGCGTCCTGTCCTTCCCCTTCCGGATTGCCGGAGGAACGGCGTTGGCCTCCGGGCCGCGTAAAGCGCGCCGTCCCCCAGGACAGATCGTGGCCCAACGCCACCGCCTCAATGTCGGGAGAAGTTCCAGACTTGCCGTCCTCGCTCGTCCACTGCCGAAGGACCAGTTTGCCCATGACCACGACCGGATCTCCCTTGTGCAGGCTGGTCCCGGCATTTTGAGCCAGGTAGCGGTAGGCCTTGATGTTGTACCAGTTAGTACCGGCGTCCACCATTCTCTGCGATTCCTTATCCCACCTCCGCGCCGTCGTGGCCATCCTGAAGTTAGCCATGGCCACTCCTGTCACTGAGGTGAACAGGTTTACGTCTGTGGCCACGAACCCGTGGACGGTAATCATGTCGTCATTCATCACTTTGCCTTCCTCATCGCCGCCTCTGCGGCCCCTTATGCGTGATCTAAGACAACCGTGACGCTCGACGGGGCGCCAGATCCTGCCCCTGCTATGTGCGCAACAGAACCGACCAGCGGCGTGTGGAGGGATACTCCGCGGTTCCGACCTGATATTTTAGACAAGGTTCCCTCACCGGAACCGCCGCCTCGGTAGCTCAGCGGATAGAGCAGGAGCCTTCTAATCTGAGTGTTGCAGGTTCGCTCCTGGGACCGAGCTACCTTTTTTTGATTGGCCTGGCCCGCCTGGATGAGGAGCGGACTCCTTGCCCGTGAGGATCCAGTACTCATCGACGCCGGTCCGCTCGG
>JBBRKU010000438.1:0-2904 GCA_038231735.1 Actinomycetales bacterium
ATTGGGCCACCGCGCACGACCTGCCGATGCTGGCCAACGTGATCGACGGCGAGGCTGCCGCGGTGGACTTTGTGCACGGCAAGGACGGCCTGCTGATGGCTCCGGCCTTTGCGGTCCCGCGGCTGCTGGCGCGCAACGCGCTGACCCTGGCGGACTTCGACTTTTACGAAATCCACGAGGCGTTTGCCGGCACAGTGCTCAGCACGCTGACCGCCTGGGAGGACGAGGAATTCGGCCGCAGCCGGCTGGGTCTGGACGGTGCCTTCGGCTCCATTGACCGCAGCAAGCTGAACGTCAATGGGTCCTCGCTGGCCGCGGGGCACCCGTTCGCGGCCACCGGCGGACGGATCGTGGCCACGCTGGCAAAAATGCTGCACGCGAAGGGCAGCGTGGACGGCCGGCCCGCCCTCGGCCTTATTTCAATCTGCGCCGCCGGCGGCCAGGGCGTCGTCGCGATCCTGGAAGCGCGGTAACGACATGGCCAACAACACCAACCGGACCCAGCAGGTCCGGCCGGACAAATACACGCAATTCGTCAGTGCCGGATTCGGCAAGGACCTGGCTAAGCGCCTCGGCCTGCCGCAGCCGGCCATCCTGCGCCGCTATGCGCCCGAAGCACCGCTGGTTCCCGGCCCCGTCCTGGTGGAGGGATCCTCGGCGGCGGCCGATGCCCTGGCCGCGGCGCTGCTCGACTGGAACCTGGACGTGCGCCGGCATGCCACGCCGAAGGAAAAGCTGGGCGCCATCATCGTCGTGCTGGACGAGGTGGCACGCCCGGAGGAGCTCTCCGCCCCGGTGCGCTCCCTGGGCGCATCGCTGCGCGACCTGTTGCCGAACGCCCGCGTCGTCTCCGTTTCCCGGCCGGCCTCGGCCGAGCTGGAGCCGGAGATGGCTGCCGCCCGGCAGGCTGTGGACGGCATCCTGCGCTCCGTGGCCAAGGAGCTGCGCGGCGGGGCCACGGCCAACGGAATCCTGCTGGCGGACGAGGTGTCCAGCACATCAGTCAGCACGCTGGGCGCGCTGCGCTTCTTCCTCTCTGGCCGGTCCGCCTTTGTGGACGGCCAGTTCCTGACCGTGACCGGGACCGCGGGCGAGCTTCCCGCGGACTGGGCCAGGCCGCTCGCCGGCAGGGTCGCCGTCGTCACCGGAGCGGCGCGGGGAATCGGTGCGGCCATTGCCCGGACTCTGCGGCGCGACGGCGCGGACGTCGTCGTCGTCGATGTTCCCGGCGCCGGTGACCAGCTGGCCGCCGTCGCGAACGAGGTCCACGGCACCGCGCTGCAGCTGGACATCACGGGCGGAGATGCCGGCCTGCGGATCCTGGCGCACGCCATGCAGCGCCACGGCCGGCTGGATATTGTGGTGCACAACGCCGGTATCACGCGGGACAGACTGTTGGCCAACATGGACGCCGCGCGCTGGGATTCGGTGATTGCCGTCAACATCGCCGCGCAGCTGAGGATGAACCGGGCGTTCCTGTCCTCCGGGCAGCTGGGCAGCCATCCGCGGATTGTCTCCGTCGCCTCCACCAGCGGCATTGCCGGGAACCGCGGCCAGACCAACTACGCCGCATCCAAGGCCGGCGTGGTCGGCATGGTCCGGGCCACGGCCAAACTGCTGGAACCGCTGGGCGGCAGCATCAACGCCGTCGCTCCCGGCTTTATCGAGACGGAAATGACTGCGCGGATCCCGTTCGCCACCCGCGAGGTGGCACGCCGGCTGAACAGCCTGCAGCAGGGCGGCGAACCGCAGGATGTCGCGGAAACCATCGCCTTCATGATCAGCGACGCCGCCGGCGGAATCACCGGAAACGTGCTGCGCGTCTGCGGACAGAATCTGGTGGGGCAGTGACTCCGCTTCCCTCGAACCTGCTGCAGGAGATGCCCTCACTCTCCAAGATGTATGTCAATGCCGCCGCGATGGCTGCGCGCAACCGGGTGCTGGGCAGCAGCTCCGGCAATGCGCTGCCGCAGGTCAGCCACGAGGTCAGCGGGGTCGTGGCGGACCTGGCCAAACTGACCGCCTACCAGCACCTGCTGGGAAAGACCGCGCGCGACGCGATGCCCTCCGGGTTCCTTCATGCGCTGGCGTTTCCGGTGGCGATGAGCGTCATGGTCCGCGAGGACTTCCCGCTGCCGTTGCTGGGCATGATCCACCTGCGCAACCATGTGGACCACCTGCAGCCGATCCTGTTTACCGAGCCACTGGCCATCCAGGCCTGGGCCCAGAACCTTGCCGGCCACCGCTCCGGCACACTTGTGGACCTGGTGGTGGAGATCCGGGCGGAGGGATCCCCGGCGGTGCTGTGGCGCGGGGTGTCGACCTACCTGGCCAAGGGGATCTACCTGCCCGGTGTCGACAAACGTGATGCGGTTGACGGCGCATCCGTGGCGGACTTCTCGCCGCCGGATCCCACCGGCATCTGGAAGCTCGGCGTGGACACCGGCCGGGCCTACGCAGCCGTTTCCGGCGACTTCAACCCGATCCACCTGAGCGTCATTTCCGCCAAGGCGCTGGGGTTGCGCCGGTCGATTGCGCACGGCATGTACCTGGGCGCGCGGGTGCTGGCCGACGTGGGCTCCCCGCAGCCGGACGCCTTCGCCTGGGACATCAGCTTCGAGGCCCCCGTGTTCCTTCCGGCCACCGTCGCCATGCACATCGCCGATGTGCAGACGGACGACGGCGGCTGGTTGCGTTCCGATTACGTCGGCTGGAACCCGCGCACCGGCCGCCGGCACTTCACCGGTTCCGTCGCCGCCCTATGACAGAGCCCGGCGCCGTATGGGATGCCAGACACGGGTCCGCAAGCCTGAAGCGCCAGGCGCCGTGCCGCCGTCGTAAGCTGGGCTTATGACTGAAACCCACGCCGGGGCGGCAACGGAGCTGTCCTTCGACTACGCACAG
>JBBRKU010000439.1:0-2904 GCA_038231735.1 Actinomycetales bacterium
GCATCATTTCCGCACGCGCCGCCCGGGCAAAACTGCGTTACGAGACCTGGTACTACCTGCACTTTTACACTTACCTGGCCGTAGCTCTTGCCTTCAGCCACCAGTTTTCCACCGGCGCGGACTTCATCGACAACCTCCCCGCTCGCCTCCTCTGGTCAGCCCTGTACCTCGTTGTCGGAGCACTCCTGGTCTGGTACCGGCTGCTCACTCCGATCCGCCGGGCGGTGCGGCATCGTTTGCGGGTCTCCCAGGTATATCCGGAAGGCCCGGGCGTCGTGTCCGTACTCATCACCGGGCGCCACCTTGAGGAATTGGCAGCAGAACCGGGCCAGTTCTTCCGCTGGCGCTTCCTCACCCGGGACTCCTGGTGGGCAGCCAACCCCTTCTCCCTCTCAGCCCCTGCCCACCCGACCGGCCTCCGCATCACCGTCAAAGACCTCGGCGAGCACAGCCACCGCCTGCGGTACCTCAAACCGGGCACCCCGGTCCTGGCCGAAGGTCCCTACGGCGCGTTCACCGCCGGTGCCCGTAAACGGCCCAAGGTCCTCCTGCTGGGCGGCGGCGTCGGCATCACCCCCCTCCGGACCCTGTTCGAGACCCTCCCGGGAGGGCCGGGCGATGTGGTCATGATCTACCGGGCCAGCCGGCCGGACGATATTCTTTTCCGTTCCGAACTGGATTCGATCGCTGCATTCCGCGGCGCGAGGGTTCACTACGCTATCGGCGCCCGGCGCGCGGGGAGACCGGATCCGCTCTCTGGCCATCGTCTGGCCGCACTCGTCCCGGACGTCGCCCAACGGGATATCTACTTGTGCGGGCCGCCAGGGATGACGGCTGCCGCCATCAAGAGCCTCCGGGCAGCTGGCGTCCGACGCCGGCAGATCCACCACGAGTCCTTCGAATTTTAGGAGAAATACGTGCGCCGTGCCATCATCACCATCGTCACAACCATCACCGGCATCGTGCTGCTGCTCGGGTTTAAGACCCACCCCATGCCGCAGGCTGGCGCCACACAACCGGGCGCGCTCTCCGGGCCGGTGGCCGGAACAAGGGCGGCCACCGGAGCCGCGCCTGCTGCCGGAGCCGGGGGCTCGAGCCAGACGATCAAGGGCACCACGGTGGACACTCGCTACGGACCTGTCCAGGTACAGGTGACCGTGTCCGGTACGAAGATCACGGACGTGACGGCCATCCAACTGCCCTCCGACAACGGCCGCGACCAGCAGATCAACAGCTACGCCGTTCCCCAACTGACCCAGGAAGTCCTCACCGCCCAAAACGCCCATGTTGACACGGTCTCCGGCGGGACCTACACCAGCGAAGGCTACTTGACGTCGCTGCAGAGCGCCCTCGACCAGGCCGGCATCAAGTGAGCGCATCCGCTGCCACCACCGACCGGAGCGCCCAGCGCCGTGTGGAGCCCTGTATGGGGACCGTCTTCTCCTTCGACATCCGCAACCCCGGGGTAGACCCCGGTGTCCTGCAGGACGTCATTGACTGGCTGCACGCAATGGATGCCATGTTCTCCACCTACCGGGCGGACAGCGAGATACGCCGCCTCGACCGCGGGGACCTGTCCCTCGCACAATGCAGCGCGGAAGTACACGAAGTACTGGCACTGTGTGCGGAAACCGCCGAGGTAAGCGTCGGATACTTCACCACAAGAATCAACGGCAATCTCGACCCGTCAGGAATGGTCAAGGGCTGGGCCATCGAAAAAGCCAGCTCGATGCTCCGCGAAGCCGGGTCCACGGCCCACGCGATCAATGGCGGCGGGGATATCCAGCTAGCGGGCGATGCGGCACCCGGTCGGCCCTGGTCGGTGGGGATAGCTGATCCCCTCCACCACGGCGCCCTGGCCACCACCGTCTCCGGCACGGAAATGGCCATCGCCACCTCCAGCACCGCCGAGCGAGGTGCCCACGTGATTAATCCCCTCACAGGCACACCCGCGGTGGCCCTTGCCAGCATCACCCTCACCGGTGAGCATCTCAGCACGGTGGATGCCTATGCCACCGCGGCCCTCGCCATGGGAGAGGAAGCCCAAAGCTGGATCAAGGCGCGGCCCGGTATCGAGGCATTCGCCATCACAGCGACGGGCAAAACATGGCAGACTGCGCACTTTCCGGCCAACCGCACTCCACTCGGAAAATGATGCCTTTGGCGAGCTCGAGTCGTTGGTCCGTGACGTTCTCGACGCTGCCTTTCTTTGGCCAATAAATGGACCAACGACAGGGACAGCCTGGAGTCCTGGGCTAATGACCCAGGTCCCGCAGCCCTACCGATTTCCCGCGACCTCCGCTAGCGTGTGGCGCATGGACTGGAAACTTGAACTTGTGTTTGTCCCCGTGTCCGACGTGGACCGCGCCAAGGATTTCTACGTGAACAAGGTTGGCTTCAACGCCGACTTCGACGAACGGCCCAGCGACTCGATCCGCTTCGTTCAGCTGACCCCGCCCGGCTCGGCCTGCTCCATCTGCATCGGCGAGGGCCTCACCGAGGCCGCTCCCGGTACCGCACCCAGTCTGCAAATGGTGGTGGGCGACCTCCAGGCCGCGCACGCGCAGCTCAAGAACAACGGCGTGGACGTCAGCGAGATCGACGTCCAGGACTGGGGCCACTTCGTGTATTTCGCCGATCCCGACGGCAACAAGTGGGCGGTGCAGTACATCCCGAACCGGCCCAATGGCTAGTTCTCTCCACTTTGTGCTGAACGTAGAGCGGTTCCGATCGTTTTCATCGCCGGCATGCACGTCTGTGACGGCTGACTGTGTCCGGTCATCGGGGGAGGAAGACCATTGTGGCAACGTACCAGATCGGAGTACTGCGCCTTTCGTGCAGCCGGTCCTCGCCGCCACAGCACCGGGCCACATTGGCGGGCGGAGCACTCCGGCCGGATGAGTA
>JBBRKU010000440.1:0-2903 GCA_038231735.1 Actinomycetales bacterium
GCCGTCTTCCTTGCCGGGGACGGTAAAGTCCCGGCCGTCGACGACCAGGGAGGCACCGTCGTCGGCCGCCTCGCCCACAATCCTGATGACGCGTGCCTTGGAGGCCGCGGTGATGACCGGGCCCATCTCGGCGTCCGGGTCGGTTCCCTCGGCAACCTTGATCGCCTCGGCGCGCTCCTGGACCTTGCCCACCAGCGCGTCTGCGGCGTCGCCAACGGCCACGGCCACCGAGATCGCCATGCACCGTTCGCCGGCCGAACCGAAGGCGGCGGCGGAAAGGTGGTCCGCGGCGTTGTCCAGATCCGCATCGGGCAGGATGATGGCGTGGTTCTTCGCCCCGCCCAGAGCCTGGACGCGCTTGCCGTGCGCCGTCGCCGTCTCATGAACGTGCTTGGCAATCGGAGTGGAACCAACAAAGGAGATCGCATCAACGTCCGGGTGCGTCAGCAGGCCGTCCACGGTCTCTTTGTCCCCGTGCAGGACCTGGAAGACACCGTCCGGCAGGCCTGCATCCTTCCACAGCTTGGCCAGCAGCATGGACGCGGAGGGGTCGCGCTCGGAGGGCTTGAGGATGAACGCGTTGCCGGTGGCAATGGCGATGGGGCACATCCACAGCGGTACCATCACCGGGAAGTTGAACGGAGTGATACCCGCGACCACGCCCACCGGCTGGCGGAAAGAAAACACGTCAATGCCGGTGGATGCCTGGTCCGAGTAGTCGCCCTTGAGCAGCTGAGGGATGCCGCAGGCGAATTCGATGACCTCCAGGCCGCGGCCGATCTCACCCTTGGCGTCGGAGAGGACCTTGCCGTGCTCGGCCGTGATCAGCGCTGCCAGTTCGTCAATGTGGGCGGCCACCAGCTCACGGAACTTAAAGAGCACGTTGGTGCGCCTGGACAGCGAGAAATCCCCCCAGCTCTCCGCTGCCTTGCGGGCAGCGGCTACGGTGGTGTCCAGGTCCGCCTTGTTGGCCAGCCGCAGTTCACCGGTGACCGCACCGGTCGCGGGGTTGTAGACCGGCTGGGTCCGCTCGCCCGTTCCAGCGCTCTCGGCGCCGTTGATGAAGTGGTTGATCGTGTTTGTCATTTTGGGATCTTCCTTGATTCAGCCGAGCAGGGGGCGCTGGCGGTTCTTGTGTTCGGTGTAGGTGGTGAAGGCCTGCTGAGTGGATTCCAGTTCGGAGATCTGTGAAACCGGGACGTCCCACCAGGACTCGGAGCTGGGCGCGTCGAGCAATGGATCGGATTCCACGTGGATCATGATCGGGCCGCCGTCTTCCGGCGCGGCCTTTGCGGCCTTGAGGGCGGCCTCAAGATCGGCGATCACGTTGTCACCGGGCTCAACCCGGATGACCTTGACGCCGAGGCTTTCGGCGTTGGTGGCGAGATCGATCGGCAGTCTCTCGCCGTCGTCGAAGGTGTGCTGGTCCCTGTCCAGGGTGCGGTACTTGGTGCCGAAGCGCTGGGACCCGAGAGACTCGGAAAGTGCACCGATCGAGGCATAGCCGTGGTTCTGGATGAGGACCACTATCAGTTTGATCCTCTCCGCCACAGCCGTGACCAGCTCGGTGTGCATCATCAGATAGGAGCCATCCCCCACCATCACGACGACGTCGCGGCCGGTTCCGCCGCGGGCCACCTCATCGCGCACCGCACGCTTGACGCCCAGTCCGCCGGGGATCTCGTAGCCCATGCAGGAGAAGGCGTACTCGACGTGGTAACCGAAGGCGTCGCGGACGCGCCACATCTTGTGCAGGTCACCGGGAAGCGAACCCGCGGCGCAGATCACCACATCCTGGGGTTCCATGGCCCGATTGGCCGCGCCGATGATCTCATTCTGCGACGGGAGCGGAGTGAAGCGGGTATCAAAGGCCTCATCAACGGCGCCGTTCCAGCGTTGCTTTTCAGCTTCGATGCTGCGCTGAAGGTCCGCCCCGACGCGGTAGCCGCCCAGGGCCTGGTTCAGTTTTACCAAAGCCTTGCGGGCATCCGCCACGATCGGCAGCGTGGTGCCGTGCTTGTAGGCGTCCAGTGCCGCCACGTTGATGTTGATGAACCGGACGTCCGGGTTCTGGAACGCGGTCCGCGACGCCGTGGTGAAGTCCTCGTATCTGGTTCCGATGCCGATGACCAGGTCCGCCTCGGCGGCGATCGCGTTGGCCGCCGTCGTACCGGTGGAGCCGATGGCCCCCAGCGAGAACGGGTGGTCCCAGGGCAGCACACCGACGCCGGCCTGCGTATTGCCGACCGGGATGCCTGTGAGCTCGGCAAGGCGGGCCAGTTCCCCGTTGGCGAAGGCGTAGAGCACGCCGCCGCCGGCGATGATCAGCGGGCGCTTGGCCGCTCGGATCGCCTCGGCCGCACGGCGGATGTCCTCATCCTCCGGTTCCGGGCGGCGGATCCGCCATTCCCGCTCGGCCAGGAACTCCTCCGGGACGTCAAACGTCTCCGCCTGGACATCCTGGGGCAGTGAAATGGTGACGGCGCCCGTGTCCGCCGGATCGGTCAGGACCCGCAGGCCGCCGTACAGCGCGGAGAAAAGCTGCTCCGGTCGGGATATCCGGTCAAAGAACCGGGAGACCGGCCGGAGCGCGTCGTTGACGGTGACGTCATAGGCGTCCGGGCGTTCCAGCTGCTGCAGCACCGGGTCCGCGGCGCGGGTGGCGAAGGTGTCGCTGGGCAGCAGCAGCACCGGCAGCCGGTTGGTGGTGGCCAGGGCGGCCCCGGTCAGCAGGTTGGTGGAACCCGGCCCGATCGAGGTGCTCACCGCGAAGGTGGCACGTCGCCGGGTATGGCGGGCATAGCCCACGGACTGGTGCACCTGCGCCTGCTCGTTGCGGCCCTGGTAGTAAGGCATCATCGCCGGATTCAGCAGTTGGTACTGCTTCAGGGCCTGCCCCACCC
>JBBRKU010000441.1:0-2900 GCA_038231735.1 Actinomycetales bacterium
ATCTTCAACGTTCCAGGCGTCGGCAACACCCTGTACAAGGCCGTGCTTGCGGGGGAGGGGCCGATGGTCGTGTCCATCGTCAGCATCCTCGTCCTCGTGTTCGTCCTCGCCAACCTGCTGGTGGACCTGCTTTATGCCTGGCTAGACCCAAGGATTCGTTATGCCTGAAAATACGCACAGTACCAACGTGATAGAGCACTTTGTCGCGGACCTCGAAGAGACCCCGCTGCAGAGCACCGACCAGCTCAATGAACAGGCCACGCCGCTGAGCCTGTGGGCCGAGGCCTGGAAGAACCTGCGCCGGCAGCCGCTGTTCGTCATCTCCGGCCTGCTGATCCTGCTGGTGATGGTGGTGGCGCTGCTCCCGGGACTTTTCACGCAGACGAACCCGACGCAGTGCGACCTGATCAACTCCAATTCCGGCCCGACCGCCGGACATCCGCTCGGCTTCACGCTGCAGGGCTGCGATGTCTACGCCCGCGTCATCTACGGCACGCAGGCGTCGCTGACCGTCGGCGTGTTTTCCACCATCGGCGTCCTCATCATCGGCGGCACCATGGGTGCTCTGGCCGGGTACTACGGCGGCTGGATCGACGCCGTCCTGGCACGCCTTGGCGACATCTTTTTTGCACTGCCGCTCATTCTGGGCGCCATTGTGATCAACTCGCTGCCGGCCCTGCGGGAGAACCGCAGCGTCTGGACCGTGGTGGCGACCCTGGTTGTGCTGGGCTGGCCGCAGATTGCGCGCATCACCCGCGGCGCCGTGATCGAGGTCCGCAATGCGGACTTCGTGGTGGCCGCCAAGTCACTCGGTGTGTCCCGGGTCAACGCCCTGCTGACACACGTCATCCCCAATTCGCTCTCCCCGGTCATCGTCATTGCGACGGTCTCGCTGGGAATCTACATCGTGGCGGAGGCGACCATGTCCTTCCTGGGCATCGGGCTGCCGGGATCGGTGATGTCCTGGGGAAATGACATTGCGGCGGCGCAGACTTCCCTGCGCAACAATCCCTCGACCCTGCTGTGGCCCGCCGTGGCCCTGTCGATAACCGTACTGAGCTTCATCATGCTCGGCGATGCCGTGCGTGACGCTCTTGATCCGAAGGCTCGTAAGCGATGAGCGGAGATAACGTGGCGGGAACCGTCACCATTACCGAACAGACCACCGCCGGCACGGACACCCCCGCACGCCGTCCGCTGCTGGAAATCCGCGATTTGGCCATCACATTCAGCACCGCATCCGGCGATGTACCGGCCGTACGCAAGGCCAACCTGACCATCATGCCGGGGGAGACCGTCGCCATTGTGGGCGAATCCGGTTCCGGGAAGTCGACGACGGCGCTGGCCGCCATCGGTCTGCTGCCCTCCAACGGCCAGGTCACCGGCGGCCAGATTCTGTTCGACGGCGAGGACCTGACGCAGGCCAACAGCAAACGGATAGTCGAGCTGCGCGGCCGGTCCATCGGGATGGTCCCGCAGGATCCGATGTCCAACCTTAACCCGGTATGGAAGATCGGCTACCAGGTCAAGGAGACGCTGAAGGCGAACAACCTGGCCCGCAAGGACATCGACCGCCAGGTGGCCGAGGTGCTGGCCGACGCCGGGCTGCCGGATGCCCGGCGCCGGGCCAAGCAGTATCCGCACGAGTTCTCCGGCGGAATGCGCCAGCGAGCGCTGATCGCGATCGGGCTCTCCTGCAGTCCGCGGCTGCTCATTGCCGACGAGCCGACGTCGGCTCTGGATGTGACGGTGCAGCGCCAGATCCTGGACCATCTGGGCAAGATGACCGACGAGCTGGGGACCGCGGTGCTGCTCATCACCCATGACCTGGGGCTGGCGGCCGAGCGGGCCGAAAAGGTGGTGGTGATGTACAAGGGGCAGGTCGTGGAGTCCGGCCCCGCGCTGGATATTCTGCGCAACCCGCAGCACCCCTACACCCAGCGCCTGGTGGCCTCCGCCCCGTCGCTGGCCTCCCAGCGCATCCAGTCGGCCAAGGCGTCCGGTCTGGTTTCCGGCGAGGAACTGGCTCCGGCCGGTGCTGCGGTCAGCAAGTCGGAGCACGTCATCGAGGTCAAGGACCTCAGCAAGGTCTACAAGTTGCGCGGCGGCCTTGGCGCTTCCGCGGATTTCAAGGCCGTAGACGAGGTGTCCTTCGGCATCAAGCGCGGGACAACGATGGCCGTCGTCGGCGAGTCCGGATCGGGCAAGTCCACCGTGGCGAAAATGGTCCTGAATCTGGAGAAACCGACCTCCGGCAGCATCATCTTCGACGGCGTGGACATGGCGACGCTGGACAGGAAGGCGCTGTTCAACTTCCGCCGGCGGGTGCAGCCGATCTTCCAGGACCCGTACGGCTCGCTGGATCCGATGTACAACATCTTCCGGACCATCGAGGAGCCGCTGCGCGTGCACGGCATCGGGACGAAGAAGAGCCGCGAGGACAAGGTGCGCAGCCTGCTGGATCAGGTGGCCCTGCCGGCCTCCTCGATGCGGCGCTTCCCGAACGAGCTCTCCGGCGGACAACGCCAGCGGGTCGCGATTGCGCGCGCGCTGGCACTGGATCCCGAGGTGGTCATCTGCGACGAGGCCGTGTCCGCACTGGATGTGCTGGTGCAGGCACAGATCCTGAATCTGCTGGCGGATCTGCAGGCCGAGCTGGGCCTGACGTACCTCTTCATCACCCATGACCTGGCGGTGGTCCGGCAAATCGCGGGCCACGTCTGCGTCATGCAGAACGGCCGGATCGTCGAGGCCGCGGGCACCGATGAGGTGTTCAACAACCCTCGCCAGCAGTACACCCAGGACCTGCTCAATGCGATTCCGGGATCCAGACTGGAACTGGAACCCGAGGTCGCCTAGCCACAGTCCTGGTCACTGCAACGCGGGCTCCGGACGATGAC
>JBBRKU010000442.1:0-2885 GCA_038231735.1 Actinomycetales bacterium
ATTGCCCAGCAGGCGTGCCAGCTCCTTCAGCTCCGCCACCATGGCGGCACCCTGCTCCGTTGAATAGGTTGCCTTCAGCGCCGTCACAGACAGTCCCAGGCTCGGCCCGTGCGCCCCTCTCGTGGGGACGGCAACGCCCAGACAGACGACCCCGGTGGTGGACTCCTCATCCTCGAAGGCGTACCCCTGCTCCCGGATGGTGCCCAGCTGCGCCTTGAGCTCAGCCCCGATGCGCAGCGACTTCGGTGTCAGGATGGGCAACGGCGCCGTATCCGGGAACATCTCCGCCAGGTCGTGGTCATGCAATCTGGCGACCAGCGCCTTGCCCACCGCGCACAGGGAGACAGGCATCCTGTCCCCGAGGTTGGATGTCAGCCGGACCGCAGGATGCCCCTCATAGCGGGCCAGATAGATCACGTTCGCACCGTCCAGCATGGCGATCCGCACCGTCTCCCCCGACAGAGTCGGAGCCTGTTCGCAGAAACGGTAGAACTCCTGCACCTCATCCAGCCGACTCAGGTAGGAGGCGCCCAGCTCCACCAGTTTCCGGCCCAGGGTGAACTCGCTGCCCTGGCGGGTGATCAGCCGGGCCTCCTCCAGCGCCAGCAGCAGGTTGGAGGTCGAGGACTTGGGGATCCCCAGCTCACGGGCCACGTCACTGAGGGTGAGCCGCCCGGAGGGTGCTTCCGCCAGCGCCTCGAGCACGGCCGCTGCCCTGGTGACCGCGGGGGCCGGCGACGCACTGCCCAACCCGTCGGCAGCGCGGACTATGCGGGAATCGACCATGATTCTCCTCCACTCGGGGTTCAATGGACTGAACAGCAACCATCATACTGGCAACTGTGGTACCTGGCCGGGCGGAACGGGCTGACGCACCGATGCCCCACCGATGGCCACCAGGTCACAATTCGTCACGTTCCAGCCCTGGAACAAGGCACGGGAACGGGGATCCATCAGGAGGTAGAACGTCCCGTCTTTCGTTTTCGATTCCCACCCTGTATATTCGTACTTAAGCCTTCCGCTGCGGCATCCCCCAATAGTCGCAGCGGAGGGCCTTTCATGTTTAAAGCGCTCCCGCCACCTCTAATGCGCGGGGTCGGGTCCGGGCACGATACCGCCCCGAGCCGGGCGGGTTTCCAGCCGGGAAAAGTTCCGGATTTTCATGCTTGCGCTGCCCATCCGGCATCGATATGGTTGGTTACTGACTCTCCACCGCCGTATCCCCCAATAGCGACGGTGGAGAGTCTTTTAATCCTTCATGCTGCGGACGCCGACCGCAGCCGCCACCCCCCGCCCTGCTGATCATTCAGCAGCTCCATAGTGGTGAGCTCGCTGCGAACATTCCGGCCGAGCCTGGCCTGGACACGCCACACCTCAACGTCCACCCGGCCCAGGCCTTTGGGCATGCGGTTTTGCTCCTCCCACCAGTTCAGCCTCTCAAACCAGCGCAGCGGCTCCGCACCCACCAACCACTCGCGGCCGGACCGCCGCACCGCCAAAGGCAAGCCAGCCGCCGTCGTCCGCACTACAACATGTTCCATGCCTGTGAACGATAGTCAGTGGTACCGACAATAAAGGTGGCGCCGGGGCCCGTCGCTGGAAGCAAACATCCGAGGGCAAGCGAAAAGCCCCTGCGCCCGGCGTTTCCGCCAGCCACAGGGGCCTTCTCTGGGTGGGTCCTACCGGGATCGAACCGATGACATCCACGGTGTAAACGTGGCGCTCTACCAGCTGAGCTAAAGACCCATATTAATGATTTGCAACGACATCTGATCTGCAACAACGTCTGATTTGCAGCAGTGTCGCTACGAAGGACTTCCCACAGCCAACGAACATCAACTCTACCGAAAGTATGCCCGGAGCGCGAACCGGACCGGGGCAGAACGCGGATCCGGCTAGTGCGATGCTGGCCCCTGGCTCCGGGCGGCTAGCGCGTCCGCCAGGTGGCTCAGGCTTTCGCTGACCCCCGCCTCCAGTTTGATCGTGGCGGTTGCATCCCCGCGGGTGGCACCGCGGTTGATGATCACCACGGGTTTGCCCGACTTGGCGGCGTGGCGGGGGAAGCGGAGCCCGCTCATCACGGTCAGTGATGATCCGGCCACCAGCAGGGCCTGCGCGTGGTCCAGGATGGCGTAGGACCTTTCCACCCGGTCCCTGGGCACGTTTTCGCCGAAGAACACGAAGTCCGGCTTGAGCATTCCGCCGCAGGCCTCGCAGGGCGCAACGACGAACCCGGCAATGTGCGTTTCCTGTTCCAGTGCGGCGTCCGCGTCCGGGGCTGACTCGATGACGCCGTCGGCCTCCACCAGCTCCACGAAGCCGGGGTTGAGCTCCTCGAGCCTTGTGGCGATGTGGGCGCGGCTGAATCGGGTGTGGCAGTTCAGGCAGATGACCTGGTCGAAGCGGCCGTGCAGATCCACCACGCCCAGGGCACCGGCGCTCTGGTGCAGCCGGTCCACGTTCTGGGTGATGATCCCGGTGGTGAGTCCGTGGTGTTCCAGCTCCGCGACGGCGTAATGGCCCGCATTGGGGTCCGCGCGGCGCAGGTGCCTCCAGCCCAGGTGGTTCCGGGCCCAGTACCGCCGCCGCAGGGCCTCATCGCCCACGAACTCCTGGTAGGTCATGGGGCTGCGCGGAACGGAATTGGGTCCGCGGTAATCCGGGATGCCGGAGTCGGTGCTGAGGCCGGCTCCGGTCAGGATGGCGAGCTTGAGCCCCGAGAGCAGGCGTGTTATGTCCTCCAGCACCGCCAGCTCGACGGCAGAGGGCCGGGGCAGTCCGGTCGCGGCCGGGGCGCTGGCGAATCCGGTCAGTCCGATTCCTACCGGCCGGCGCTCAGCGGCCACGGCTCCCCGGTTCCGCCAGTTCCGCCAGTTCCGCCAGGG
>JBBRKU010000443.1:0-2883 GCA_038231735.1 Actinomycetales bacterium
GGGAAGCTGACCGTCCGGACCCAGGCAGCCACCAGGCATCCACCCGGCATGCGGCACCCACCAGTTACCCGGCCGCCCCGTCGAGGGCGTCTGCCAGCGCAAGGGCCGCCAGCAGCGAAATCCAGGAATACGCTTCCTGCCCCAGCGCCTTAAGTCCGGGGCCGGCGTCTCCGGGCCGCAGGAGCACACTGGCAATAATGGAACTGCCCGGCGGGGTGTTCCACTCCCTGTCCAGCCGGCCGCGGCCGGCCAGCTGGTTCTCGGCAATCAGGACACTCAGGTCCGGCCATTGCTCGGAGGCCGCAGCCACCACGTCCGCATTCGTGGAGCCGGTCTCGGCCACCACGTCGACGCGGGCAAACTCCCCGGTCGGCGCCATCAGGGCATGCCGTAGCGCATCCAGGTCCAGGGGAAGCAACGGGTTCATGCCATCGATCTTATCCGCCGGACCCTGAGGGAAGCTGACCGTCCGGACCCAGGCAGCCACCAGGCATCCACCCGGCATGCGGCACCCACCAGTTACCCGGCCGCCCCACGCCCTCCAGACACCCGGCATGCGGCACCCACCAGTTACGCGGCCGCCCCACGCCCTCCAGACACCCGTCCGCCCGGCACCCACCAGCCGCCCGGCGCCCCACGCCCTCCAGACACCCGTCCGCCCGGCACCCACCAGACACCCGGCGCCCCACGCCCTCCAGACACCCGTCCGCCGACGGAGGCCTCTGAGAGCTGACCACCTTTGCGGACGACACGCCGGGGATTCCTCCAAAACGCCGGTTTTCCTGGGGCAACCGAGCCCAAAACTGGTCAGTTCTCAGAGCCGCCGCCCCATCCAGGGCGGGAATCTAGTCTCAGAGCCGCGATAAGGGCCTACAGGAAGATGTCGGGCACCAGCCGGTCCTCGGGGGCGCCCAAGCTGTACCGGCTGAAGTCCGTGACCCCCTCGTGTCCCAGCACCTCCTCGTCGGTGAAGAAGTTGCCGGTGGTATCGCGGCTGGCCCGGGTCAGGACCGCATGCGCGGCATCGGCCATGATCTCCGGGCTGCGGGCAGCCTTCACGAGCTGACCTCCACCGGGCATATTGCGGATGGCCGCAGTGTCAATGAGCGTGCACGGCCAGAGCGAGTTCACTGCGATGCCGTCCTCCCTGAGCTCCTCGGCCAGGCCAAGGGTGGTCAGGCTCATGCCATATTTGGCCATGGTGTAGCCAAGGTGCTGGCCGGCCCAATGCGGGGCCAGGTTCAGAGGCGGGGACAGGGTCAGGATGTGCGGGTTGGCGGACTTCCGCAGCGCGGGTAGGGAGAACTTGGAGAGCATGAAGGTGCCCCGGACGTTAATATCCGCCATCAGGTCGTAGCGTTTCATGGACAGCTGATCCGTCTTGGACAAATCGATCGCGGAGGCATTGTTGATCACCACGTCGATGCCGCCAAAGGTGTCCAGTGCGGCGGCGACGGCGGCAGCGACGTCGTCGTCGCTCCTCACGTCCCCTACCAGCGGAAGCGCCGCGCCGCCGGCCGCACGGAGCTGTTCCGCGGCGGTAAACACGGTGCCTTCCAGGGACGGATGCGGCTCGGCGGTCTTGGCCAGGAGGGCGATGTTGGCCCCGTCCCGCGCGGCCCGCAGCGCAATGGCCAGACCGATGCCGCGGCTGCCGCCGGAGATGAGGATGGTGCGTCCGGCGAGGGAACGGTCGGGGGCGGAGCCGCGGTCTGGGGTGCTGATTCCTGAAGTCATGGGCCCAGCCTAAACCAGAATCCGCCAGAATGTTACTGGCAGGTAACATGGGTGCCACGCAGACTGAAACCGGGGGAAATTGTAGGATTTCTACACAAGCAGGCGCTCAAACGCTCACTAGACTGGGGAGGATGTTGCATGCTTTGTGTGGTTCCTACACCGGTTCCTGCACGGCTTCCTTGCGCTGGTTCCTACACGGCGCTGTTCCGCTGGGGCACCCACGAGGCAACATGAACCACAGACCACCGACTGAGCCGGAGAGCACATGAGCCACGATCTGACGACAACCGCGGGCAAGATCGCGGATTTCCGGGACCGGGTGGCCCAGGCCCAGCAGCCTTCCGGGCCGGAAGCAGTGGAAAAGCAGCATGCCCGCGGCAAGAACACCGCCCGCGAGCGCATTGAGCTGCTGGTGGACACGGACTCCTTCATCGAATTCGATGCCCTGGCCACACACCGCTCCACCGCCTTCGGGATGGAGAAGAAGAAGCCTCTGGGCGACGGCTTGGTCTCCGGCTACGGCACAGTGGATGGCCGGCCGGTCGCCCTTTACAGCCAGGATTTCAGCGTCTACGGCGGCTCGCTGAGCCAGGTGAACGGCGAGAAGATCGTCAAGGTCCAGGAATTCGCCCTGCGCAACGGCTGCCCCGTGGTGGGCATCCTTGACGGCGGCGGCGCCCGCATCCAGGAGGGTGTGGCCTCGCTGGCCATGTTCGCGGACATCTTCCGCAACAACGTCCACGCCTCCGGCGTCGTCCCGCAGATCTCCCTGATCATGGGGCCTTCCGCCGGCGGCGCCGCCTACTCCCCCGCACTTACGGACTACGTGGTCATGGTGGACAAGACCTCACACATGTTCATCACCGGTCCCGACGTGATCAAGGCGGTCACCGGCGAGGACGTGGACATGGAGACTCTGGGCGGGGCGCGCCAGCACAACAGCACCACTGGGACCGCCACCTACCTGGCCACGGATGAAGCGGACGCCATCGAGTTTGTCCGCGAGCTGCTGGATTTCCTGCCCTCCAACAACCTCGCGGAGGCCCCGGTCACCGGACACGATCAGGAGCTGGAGCCCGACGACGGCGACCTCGCCTTGGATGCGCTGATCCCGGACTCCGCGAACCACCCCTACGACATGCGCAC
>JBBRKU010000444.1:0-2883 GCA_038231735.1 Actinomycetales bacterium
GAAACGGTAGCCCTGGCCGCGGACCGTACGCACGGTGTTGGCGAGGCGGCCCAGCTTGGAGCGCAGGCGGCGGATGTGGACGTCAATGGTCCGCTCGTTAGGGACCTCTTCCGCATTCCGCCACAGCCCGTCCAACAACTCGTCACGGCCAACGGTGCGCGTGCCATTCTCCACCAGGTAGTTGAGCAGCTCGAATTCCTTGAACGTCAGGTTCAGGGTCTCACCGTCCAGGTGGACTTCGCGCCGGGCCAGGTCAATCAGCACGCCGGTGGGGCGCGGCTCCTGCGCCGCCTGCAGCCGCGCGGCCTCCTGGCGCTGGCGCGCCGTGACGGTGGGATCACCGAAGGTGGAACGGACAACGTCCAGGGCGCTTCCGTGGGCATCGGCCGGGGCGATGGCGACGGCGGCGTAGCTCTGGGCCTGCGGCACCAGGGACTGGGCGTAGGCGCGGATGTCCTGGGCCAGCTTGGCCAGCGACGTTCCGGCCGCGGCGGCACTGTCTTCGTCGACGCCCACGTACAGCACGAATCCGCGGGCGACATTGTCGGGACCCACTCCGCGCAATTCTTCGCCGCCGGAGATGACGGGCGTGGGCGCGGTGACCGGGCCGTCTGCGGCCGGCGGAACGGGGCGCAACTGGCCATAGCCGGACTGCGCGACGCCCTGGTCGTATCCGTAGCCGGGAGCGGTCGAGGCTCCATAACCGGGATGAGCGGAGAAGGCCGGCCGCTGGCCCTTGACATTGTTGCCGCTATTTCCAACGGAGGCCTTGTTGGCGTTGCGGACGGAGATGTGGACGTATCCGGATGCTACTGACATGGGATTCCCTCAATGTGAATGGCCGTCATCGCGGCGCGAATGCTTGGTTGCCCGTGAGAAATCGGGAGTATTGCCCGTCGTGGGGCTGGCTTGGAGGCCATGGGCGCCTGGAACTTTGGGGGTAGTAAGTTAGGCCTGCATTCGACAACAACACATGAACTCGCCAGCGGGTGCGCTGGTGGGGTTCGCTGCGGCTGCAGATGCTGTTGAGTTGGTGTTCACATGGAAAGTCTGCAACGTAACAAAGGGAACTCGCAAGTAACAAAGGCCGCGAACGTCCACATCGTGAGACTTTTCCGGCATTTGTGAAGTACATCACATTGGACGAACGGAAGCCCCGATCCGGTTTTCGTCGGCACCTGCGCGCAAACGTCCACCCGACCGGGGCATTCCCCGCCGTTTTGTCTACTTATCTCCGGGCACCGCCGATTTTCCGCTCACTCGATGGTCCAAGCAGTGGACGAGCCCGGCGGCCTGTCCCGGCACCTCCGCCGGCGCCGCTCACTCCGGCGGAATCCGGGGACTGGGGGTCAGGGATTCGTGCTTCCCTGGGTGGGCTGGCCATTGCTCTGGTTGCCACCCTGGCCGGTCCCCGGAACACGCCGGCCCTGCCCGTAGCCGCCTGTTCCCAACTTCGACCGTTGGCTGAGCTGGTGGTGGGCACCCGCGGCGTCCCCGAGTGCATAACCTATCGCCCCGCCGCCTCCGCCAGCCAGCAGCACGGCCACACCGGCGGCGATCAGCAGCTTGGGAATGGTCCACCATTTCCTGCGGACAGGAGCGGGTGCGGCGGGCGCGGCGGCGTAGGGTCCGGTCTTGGGACCAGCTGCCGGCACGGCAGCATTCGGAACGGAGCCATACGGTACGGCACCATAGGGTGCGACGGCGGGCTGCGGGACTGTTGCTGTCGGCGGCTGTGCCGCCCCGGGCTGGGGGCCCGGCTGAGCCGGCCCCGGCTGGGCCCCGGGCTGGCCGCCTTGCTGCCGGCCGCCGTCGTCGTTGTTTACATTCTGCGGGGCCACGTACTTCTCCTCGGTAACAAACACGGGTTTACTTATCCGTACCAGTGAATCCCGCGATGCTGGGCCGATGCTGGACGGACGATTGAAGTCTCCTGTGATTTCCCTGCAGGCGTGAAGCGGGCGCCCAGATCGCTAGGCTGGGGTTCACAGCTGGAACACAGCTTGCACCCAGCCTCGGCAAACGCGACTGCCCGAAAGTTAAGTCATGGCAACTTCCCGCTCCTTCACCGACAACCTCCCGCACCTCGCCCACCAGGACGGCTCCCCCATTCGGGCGCTGGTGGTCGACGACGAACCCAGCCTTGCGGACCTGATGCGGATGGGTCTGCGGATGGCCGGCTGGGAGGTCGAGATTGCCCACGACGGCAACAGAGCCATCAAGGTGGCGCGCGAGTTCCGTCCCGACGTGCTCGTGCTGGACGTGATGCTCCCCGGAGTCGACGGAGTGGAACTTCTGGGCAAGATCCGCAATTTTGCCCCCGGCATACCGGCCCTGTTCCTGACCGCGAAGGACGCCGTGCAGGACCGGGTGAGCGGGCTGGCCGCGGGCGGGGACGACTATGTCACCAAGCCGTTCAGCATGGAGGAAGTGCTGCTGCGCCTGCACCGGATTGTGCAGCGCTCGGGCGTCACGGCCGCCGATGCGGCGGAACTGGTGGTCGGGGACCTGACTCTGAACCAGGACACCCGTGAGGTCACTCGCGGCGGGGAGAGCATTGCGCTGACCGCCACCCAGTTTGAACTGCTGCGCTACCTGATGGAAAACCCCCGCCGGGTGGTGAGCAAGGCACAGATCCTGGACCGGGTATGGAACTACGATTTTGGTGGCCAGGCCAACATCGTGGAGCTCTACATTTCCTACCTGCGCAAGAAGATCGAGGCCAACCACCCGCCCATGATCCACACCGTCCGCGGCGCTGGCTACGTGCTGAAGCCGGCGGGTTAGATGAGCGCACTCTCGGGGGCGGTCCGGCAGGCCGGCAGCGGCCGCTGGGCGCATCCGGAATCCTGGCATCTGCGCACCCGGCTGGTGCTGGTCACC
>JBBRKU010000445.1:0-2883 GCA_038231735.1 Actinomycetales bacterium
GGACGCGTTCCTCTGGTTGCGTCTCTTTCAGGCACAGGTGTCGGCCTTGGTTCCGCCGGGCAGGGATGAACCGTTGTGGTGGACGTTGCGCCGCCCGTTCCGGGCCTTGACCTATGATGCGGCGCGGGCGATGTTCGATCGGGCGTATGCATCGCTGGGCACGAACTGGTCGCTGCATGACCTTCGCCACACGGCCGCTTACCGGATGGCTCAGGATCCGAAGATGCCGTTGACCGACGTGCAATGGGTCCTGGGTCATGCATTTGAAGACCCCGCCAAAGAAGGCCCAGGCCATCTCGCACCCGGCGATCACCGCCGCCAGCGTCTGGGTGTACGTGAGCCAGACGAACATGTGGCGTGAATACACGGCCGTGAAGATCAGGGCGTGCACCTTCCTGCCCCGGCCCGTCTCCGGGTCGGTGATGGTGCCCATGAACGCGAAGTCGATCTGGCACTCCACCCCGGGTTCCCCGTCGGCGACCCGCACCGTCGTCCCCTTCACCCGGTACCCGCACCGTTCCGTCGCGAAACGGTGCAACGTACGGTACCGCACCTGGCAGCCCTGGCGGGCCAGCAGCTCATGGACCTTCACCAGGGACAACGCCCTCCCCGCCTTGCCCGTGCCGGTGCCCGTGACCCAGGGGCGGACCTGTTCCTCATGGGCGGCCAACGCCTCCCACGCCGGCCCGTGCCCGTTCGGGCGCACCGGGCGCACGGCCGCGACCACCGCCCCGACGAGCTCGTCCGAAATCGCCCCGGGCCAGGCATCCCGCACCAGCCCCGCCGCCTCGGCAGCCTGGACGTACCGGCGTGCCGTTTTCCTATCGACCCCGGCCCGCTCGCCCACAGTGCGCAACCCCACACCATCGAGCCACGCCCGCAGAACTTCACGAATCTCAACCACACTGACCTCCCTGAAAACCATTCCCGCTGACCTCCACGTCGAGAACACTGACGCGATGATCAAACAAGGAAACGAAGGACGCCCCGGCACAACACGCCGAACGGTCCCATGACTGGCTAAACAGGTGGTCCCATGAATGTGGCAAAAAACGGGCTACAGCGGTCCCATCCTCCTGGCAGGCGACACCAAATTCTTGGGCATTCCCACCGGGGAGTATGTCGCCTACGACGTATCTTCATACGGCGGGTGGAGGCTAAGGTTCGAATGGGATAGGGACTAGGACCGGACTAGGACCTAGACCCGAACTGGCGAGGCATGCTCACCGACAGGATCCTCGACGACGCTGACAGCGACATGCTGTTCTCCCAACGTTTTGACGGATTCCAACACGTTGAGGAACTGAACGAGAAGCTGGGCCTCGCACCCATGGCTCTGGCGCACTGGTTTGAACCTTTCAACGATGAAGAGCATGTCCCGCCCTATGCCTGCTGACCCCTCTCCAACGGAGCTTCTGGCGGATCTGCCGATCACCGATAGCCTTGCAAACGTTTCCGGCAAGCATTTTCATGAAGGCGGGTTGTGTTTTCTGAATATGTTCAGAACAATGAATTCATGAGCACCGTTACCACCAGCCGAACTGCCAGCTCCTCGGATCTATCCAGGAACCCGGCGCAGATCTTCCGCGCGGCAGAAGAAGGGCCAGTGACTATCACCCGCCGCGATGGCGAGCCCCTGACGCTCCTCCGCTCCAGCACGGTTGAGCGCGAGCACGAGGCACTCCGGTTGGCGGCAAGCCTTGTCGCTGCGTCGCTCGCTTCCGGGGAATCGACCTTCGCTGAACGGCTCGTGGGCCCGTTCCCCTGGCTTGGATTTTTGCCCGGCCACCAGCGTGAGCAGTTCGCGTCCGAAATCGTGGAAGTCTCACGGGCCTGCGCTTCCATCTCGAGCTTCGACAGGCTGTTTGTCGTTCTTTCCGAGTGGAAGGCGACGGCCGAGGCAGTCGCCTCAGACTATACCCCGGACACCGAACTCGACTGGGTGGACGATTCCGAGGCCGTTGACGATCCCCGGGCAGGGCAGTGAACCCCAAGAAGGAGGCGGTTCCTCGTCCCCTGCGCCGCATCGAGTACGAGATCGCGTCCGGAACATCAAACGCCCGCAAAGGGTGGGTGGATGTCCTTGCCGTCCAGCGCAATTCCGTGGTTTCTGCGTGGGAACGCCTCACCACCAATCCCCTCGCGGACGACACGACATGCCACGGAATGAAGGGCGACCCCGAATTCGTCAAACACAAGGGCGCCAGCCACCGCCGGCGGCAATACGAGCTATCCAACGGCGCCAGAATCTGGTTCTACGTCCAGGAGCGAACCGTCGTACTCATTGACGTCCACACCCACCATCCGAATGCCACCAAGTAACAGTGGGCCATGGCGCACGTCGAACGCTTGGTGCCGACGGCGGCGCACCCGGCAGGGGCGGGGCCGTCGGATGCTGTGGTCGCGGCCGGGCCACCGCGACGGCGCTGCCCGAACTCCACGATCTGGTGGCAATTCACGCCCGCCCATACGGCGTCTCATTCCCTAGACGATATGAGGTGGGGTGGTTCAGTTTCCTGCCCGTCCGGAGCTGCCATTTTCGCCGGGCCGGTCCCGGGGCGCCGGCTTGATACCGGTGCGTGGCCTTCTTTGCGGAGGCGGCGCTGCGGGGCCTTTGGTCCGGCGGAGATGTCCTTTATCCGGACCGGGCAGTAGCGGGTTTTGGCGGCCAGGACCTTCTGGTAGGCCTTGCGTTTGGCCGGGTTCGGCACCGACCGTTCCGGATCATCATCACTGCTGGCGTAGGCGTCATGGGAATCCAGGGCGAAACGCATCCTGGCGTAGCGGAAGTAGTTCTCCTGCCGCCACCTGGCACCCATCCGGTAAACAATCTCCCCGGTGGCCATGTCCGTGTCGGTGGTGAGGATGTGGATCTGACGGGAC
>JBBRKU010000446.1:0-2882 GCA_038231735.1 Actinomycetales bacterium
CGGCCGCGGTGCGGGGCCGAGCAGCGCGGTGACAGCGGCCGAGAACTGGATCCGGCACAATGCCGCCCCGGCTCAGTGGGATGCCGTTCCGGTCATTGCCGCCGGCGCGGCCCTGTACCTGTGGTGCCTGTGGAATTTCGCGGTGGTGGGCGGCGCCACGCCCGGCCCGTGGGACGCACCGGCGCAAGTAGTCGCGACTGGCCCGTTCCGCTGGGTGCGCAACCCGTTCTACCTGGCCGCGCTGCTGGTCGTGCTGGGCCAGGCCTGGCTGTACTGGTCGCTGCCACTGCTGGCCTACGGGGCCGGAATGGCGGTCACCGTCCACCTCTTCGTGATCGGTTACGAGGAACCAGTGCTGCGCCGCCAGTTCAGCACCTACCGGGATTACCAGCGCGCGGTCCCGCGCTGGATCCCCCGGCCGCCACGCCGGCCCGTCGCGGCCGACAGCCCCGATGAAGCGGCAGTACGGTGAGCAGAATGAGGTCCGCTCATCCCGATAACTCACGCGCCGGGCGGACCATCCCGGCGGAACGGATCACAAACGTGTCGCATCGCTGATGCCGTAACTCCGCCGGCAGGAGGATAGATCCGTTAAGGGCAAACAGGTACTGGCGAAGGACGGGTAATGCCTCGGAAGAGCAATGCAGTTCCCACCGGCGGGTCAGCGCTGGCGGTCATTACCTGCCTGCTGCTGGCAGGCTGCGGCGGGTCCTCCGCCACCGGCGCGGCGAGCACCACCGGGACGATCTGCACGTCCTTCACGCAGGCCTATAAGGCTTTCCTGAGTGGCGTCACCCCGCCGCTTCACCCGGGAAACACCTGGGACGAGCTCATTAACGCGGCCGGCCAGGCCATCGGTCCCAATATCCCGTCTGGAGGGGTAAGCCGGGACATCTTCGACCTGATGAACATCTCCACCGACGCCAGCGAGAGCCTCACCTACGGCCACCCTCTCAACGTAAACATTCACGTCCCTGCAGTCAGTTCGGCGGCCGTCCTGTGATGTAGCCAGGCTGGCGAGTGGATCTTCCGGGGGCTGGGCTGGCGTGTCGTGTTGATTGCTGTGGGCCGGCGGTGATGATGGCTGGTTATGGCCGTTCTGCCGTCTCCCGCGCCGGGTTGTGCGTCGTGCGCCGCCCGGGATGTGGTGATCGCAGAGCAGGCCCGTGTGCTGGAGGAGCAGGCCGCCGCGATCGGGGAGCTGCGGGCCGGCGTGGTGGCGCTCGCGGCGGAGGTCCGGGAGCTGCGGCGGCGTCTGGGCCGTAACAGCGGCAACTCCTCGATGGCCCCGTCCGCTGATGATCTGCCTGGCCGCACGCCGCCGCCGGTGAAGCCGGAGCGCGGCAAGGGCGGGCGCCGGCCCGGTGGGCAGCCCGGCGCCCTGGGATCGCACCTGGCCTGGTCCGCCAGCCCGGATGGCACCGTGCCGCACTTCCCGCAGGGACCCTGCGCGTGCGGCACGGACCTGGCCGCGGCAGCTGACCTGGGCGTGGCCGCTTCGCACCAGATCGTGGACATCCCGCTGGAGACCGCGACGGTGACCCAGCATGACCTGCACGAGGTGGCCTGCGGGTGCGGCCGGGTGCACCGGGCTTGCGCCCCGCCCGGGGGCCGGCGTCGCCGGGACGGTCACCTGCGGCCTGGCCCTGCAGGCGTGGTGCGTGTACCTGATGGCGGCGCACGCCATCCCGGTGCACCGCTGCGCAGAGCTGATCGAGGCGCTGACCGGCGCCAGGCCCTCGCCCGGGTTCGTGCACTCCATGATCGCCCGCGCCGCGGCCGCGGTGGCCGGGGCGAACACGGCGATCCGCGCCCTGATCATCCTCGCGCACGTGATCAGCGCGGATGAGACCCCGGTCCGGGTCGGCCCCGGCCCGAAGGCCCGCAAGAAATACCTGCTGGTCGCCTGCACGAACCTGCTCACCTATTACTTCCTCGGCGACCGGTCAATGAAGACCTTCCAGGCATTCGTGCTCCCGGACATGGGCGGGACGGTGGTGGTCCATGACCGGTACCAGAACTACGACGCCATCCCCGGCCTGATCCACCAGCTCTGCGCCCAGCACCTATTGCGTGATCTTGCGGACGCCGCGCAGCAGTACCCGGACGCGCACTGGCCGCCCCAGATCACCGAGGCACTCCAGGGCCTGATCCACGCCGCGAACACCGCCCGCGCCCAGGGCCTGCCCGCGGTTCCCGGGCACATCACCGCACCCCTGATCCACGCGTTCAAGCACGGAGTCCTGGTCGGCCTGTCCCAGATTCCCCGTGTCCCTGGCAGGAAGCAGAAGCAGCGGCCCGGCCGTGACCTGCTGCAATGCCTGCGCGACCGGCAGGCCGATGTGCTGCGGTTCACCACCGACCTGCGGATACCACCGACCTCCAACCAGGCCGAACGCGACCTGCGGCCCGCGAAGACCCAGCAGAAAATCTCCGGCAGGCTCCGCTCCGAGCAGGCCACCCGCAACCGCTACGCCATCCGCGGCTACATCTCCACCGCCGCCAAGCACGGCGACCACGTCCTGACCGTCATCCACGACGCCCTCGCCGGCAACCCCTGGATGCCACCCATCCCCGACCCGCCATAACCGCCACCGCACCGCGCCACCACCCCGGAACGCCAATCACGCGCACCGGGGACGTGAATGTTTACCCGTGATGACGCCCGAGCAGACCCACCGGCCAGCAGCGCTACTGGGAAAGCAAGAGCAGTTATCAAGCCGCGTTGAAGACAGCACCCATCACCGAAAACGCATTTGGCCCCTCATTGGCCCTCAACCGGACAGGCGTCTAAGCGCCTCTGGTCACTCATCCCAATCCAGGTCACACCGTAACCAGCGGACCAGCCAGCGAGAGGATCAAGCAAGGAACAAAGTAACACG
>JBBRKU010000447.1:0-2881 GCA_038231735.1 Actinomycetales bacterium
AGGGCCCGCGCTGGTTGAGCGGACCCGCTGGTCGGGCTCGGCGAGACCATCGCCGGACAAGGAAAGGATCAAGGATGATTGACAAAGTTGTTGCCACCGCGGCGGAGGCGGTCCGGGATATTCCCGACGGCGCCTCGCTGGCCGTCGGCGGTTTTGGCCTGTGCGGGATCCCCGTGGCGCTGATCGCGGCGCTGCACGACGCGGGCAGCACGGATCTGGAGACCATCAGCAACAACTGCGGCGTGGACGACTGGGGCCTGGGCATCCTGCTCAGGGACGGCCGGATCCGCCGCACCATCTCCTCCTACGTGGGCGAAAACAAGGAGTTCGCGCGCCAGTTCCTGGCCGGCGAGCTGGAAGTTGAACTCACACCCCAGGGCACGCTGGCGGAAAAGCTGCGGGCCGGCGGTGCCGGCATCCCCGCCTTCTACACGACGGCCGGCGTCGGGACGCAGGTCAGCGAGGGCGGTCTGCCGCGGAAGTACGACGGCGAGGGTGGGGTTGCGATTGCATCCGAGCCTAAGGAGGTGCGCAGCTTCGGCGGCGCCGACTATGTCCTGGAAGAGTCCGTCACCCCCGATTACGCGCTGGTGCATGCGCTGAAGGGGGACCGGCACGGAAATCTGGTCTTCCACGCCACCGCGATGAACTTCAACCCGTTGTGCGCCATGGCCGGCAAAATCACCATCGCCGAGGTGGAGGAACTGGTGGAGCCGGGCGAGCTGGATCCCGAGCATGTCCATGTGCCGGGAATATTTGTCCAACGGGTGGTCCACATCCCGGCGGGGTCGCCGGGCAGCGAGAAACGGATAGAGAAGCGCACCGTCTCCCCAGCTCCCGCCTCGGCGGAGACCCGCAGCGAAACCAAGGAGTCCTAGCCGTGGCACTTACCCGCAACGAACTTGCCGCCCGCGTGGCCAAGGAACTCAATAACGGCCAGTACGTGAACCTGGGCATCGGCATGCCCACGCTGATCCCCAACTACATCCCCGCCGGCGTGGAGGTGGTGCTGCACTCGGAGAACGGCATCTTGGGCACCGGTCCGTACCCCACCGAGGAAAACGTGGACCCGGACCTGATCAATGCCGGCAAGGAAACGGTGACGGTCAACAAGGGCGCTGCCTTTTTCGACTCGGCGTTGTCCTTCGGCATGGTCCGCGGCGGCCATGTCGACGTCGCCGTGCTTGGCGCCATGGAGGTGGCCGCCAACGGGGACCTGGCCAACTGGATGATCCCCGGCAAGATGGTCAAGGGTATGGGCGGGGCCATGGACCTTGTATTCGGCGCCAAACGACTGATCGTGATGATGGAGCACACGGACCGCACCGGCAATCCCAAGATCCTGCCGAAATGCACACTCCCGCTGACGGGCAAGGGCTGCGTGGACCGGATCATCACCGATTTGGCCGTCATCGATGTGACGGAGGACGGCCTGGTACTGCGCGAGGTGGCGCCCGGGGTGACCGCCGAGGAGGTAGTCGCCGCCACCGGTGCCGAGCTCAGGATTGAGATGCACGACCTGGACACCGTATGAGCGGGACCAGGGTAGTGGAGCAGCGCGGCCTGTATTTTGATGAGCTGGAGACGGACGTCATCTACGCGCACCGGCCGGGACGGACGCTGACCGAGACGGACAATGTCCTCTTCACGACGCTGACCATGAACACGCAGGCGCTGCACCTGGATGCCGCGTGGTCCGCACAACAGCCGTTCGGCCAGCGGCTGATGAATTCAATGCTGACCCTTGCGACGCTGGTGGGTCAGTCCGTAACCCAGCTGACACAGGGAACGATCGTGGCGCAACTGGGGCTGACCGACGTGAAGTTCCCGCACCCGATGTACCACGGGGACACTCTGTATACGGAGACCGTCGTGACTTCGAAGCGGCTCTCCTCGTCGCGGCCCGGGCAGGGGATCGCCACCATGTCCCACACCGGCCGGAACCAGGACGGCGTGATTGTTGCCACGGCCACCCGCTCGTGCCTGATGTGGACCCGCGAGGCCCACCAGAACGCGCAGCCCTCTTCCCCGGTGGTCGAGCCTGATCCGCTGGCCAACCGTGTTCCGCCGGTCCAGCCTGTCGAGACCGAGGGTGGATCTCGACAGGCTCGATCAGCGGAGACCCGGGAGCACGAAGCATGACGTCCCATCCACGCCCCTTCGTCCTCGGCCCGTCGTTGCTGTTCTGCCCCGCGGACCGTCCGGGACGCTACGCCAAGGCCGCCGAGCGGGCCGATGCGGTCATCCTGGACCTGGAGGACGCCGTCGCACCCGCCGACAAGGCCGCTGCCCGCCAGCACCTGATCGACAATCCGCTGGATCCGGCGCGGACCTTGGTGCGGATCAATCCGCTGGGGACGCCGGAGAGCAAGCTGGACCTGGTGGCTCTGAAGCGGACCGATTACCGCACCGTCATGGCGGCGAAGGCGGAAAACGGGGATGCCATTTCCGGCATCCCCGGCTACGACGTTGTCGCCCTGTGCGAGACCGCTCTCGGCGTCCTGGCCGCCCCGGTCATCGCCCGGGTCCCCAACGTCGTGGCATTGATGTGGGGTGCCGAGGACCTGGTGGCCTCCCTCGGCGGTAGCTCCAGCCGGCGGGAAGACGGGAGCTACCGGGCCGTGGCCATGCACGCCCGCTCGTCCGTTCTGATCGCCGCCGCCGCCCACGGTAAGGCCGCGATCGACGCCGTCTATATCAATATTGCGGATGTGGAGGGGCTCGGTGCGGAGGTGCGTGACGCCGTCGCCTCCGGCTTCTCAGCGTCCGCGTGCATCCATCCCGGCCAGGTTGCCACGATCCGCGCGGCCTATGAGCCCAGCTCCGAGCAGGTTGCCGCCGCGGAGGAGCTGCTGGCCGCGGCTGGTGCAGCCGGATCCGG
>JBBRKU010000448.1:0-2880 GCA_038231735.1 Actinomycetales bacterium
AAACCGCATCGCAGATGCCGTCGGTGGTTTTGATCTGAACATCGGTCTCCGTCACCGCCGACGTCGCGGCAGCGGCGCTTGTAGACGTCGCGGCAGCAGCGAGGGTGATGGCGCTGAAATCTCGCCGCGTGAGGTGGCCGTCGTTTTCAGTGCTCATCGCTCGCTCCTGTTGTTTGTTACTTCCGCTTCTTCAGCGGCACCAGCTTCCGCTTGGTCGCGCCGGTATACAGCTGGCGCGGGCGGCCGATCTTTTGCTGCGGGTCTTCGATCATTTCGCGCCACTGGGCAATCCAGCCCGGCAGGCGGCCGATGGCGAACAAAACGGTGAACATCTTCTCGGGGAAGCCCATGGCCTTGTAGATCAGGCCGGTGTAGAAGTCCACGTTGGGGTAAAGCTTGCGCGCGATGAAGTATTCGTCCGTCAGCGCCACTTCCTCGAGCCGCATGGCGATGTCCAGCAGCTCGTCGTTGCCGCCGAGCTTGGCCAGGATCTCATGCGCCGTGGCCTTGACGATCTTGGCGCGCGGATCGTAATTCTTGTAGACGCGGTGCCCGAAGCCCATCAGCTTCACGCCGTCTTCCTTGTTCTTGACGCGCTCAACGAACTTCTCCACCGGCTCGCCGCTGGCCTGGATCTGGCGCAGCATGTTGAGCACGGCCTCGTTGGCGCCGCCATGCAGCGGGCCGAACAGGGCATTGATGCCCGCGGAGATGGAGGCAAACATGTTGGCGTTGGAGCTGCCCACCAGGCGCACCGTGGAGGTGGAACAGTTCTGCTCATGGTCCGCATGCAGGATCAGCAGCAGGTCCAGCGCCTTGACCACGGTCGGGTCCATCTCGTACGGCTCGGCCGGCAGGCCGAAGCTCAGGCGCAGGAAGTTCTCCACCAGGTTCATGGAGTTGTCCGGATAGAGCATCGGCTGGCCCAGCGACTTCTTCAGCGCGTACGCCGCGATCACCGGCATCTTGGCCAGCAGGCGGTAGGTGGACAGTTCCACCTGCTCGTCATCGAACGGGTCCAGGGAATCCTGGTAGAAGGTGGAAAGCGCGGACACCGCGGAGGAGAGCACCGGCATCGGATGCGCATCGCGCGGGAAGCCGCCGAAGAAGCCCTTCAGCTCCTCATGCAGCAGCGTGTGCCGACGGATCCGGTCATCAAAGGCGGCCAGCTCGGCCGGACTGGGCAGGTTCCCGTAGATGAGCAGATAGGAGACTTCCAGGAAGCTGGAGTGCTCCGCAAGCTCCTCGATAGGGTAGCCGCGGTAGCGCAGGATCCCCTTGTCGCCGTCGATGTAGGTGATCGCGGAGGTGGTGGCCGCAGTGTTCATGAACCCGGGGTCATAGGTGACAGCTCCGGTGTCCTTGAGCAGCTTGGAGACGTCGTACCCGTCATTGCCCTCTGCGGCCGCGATCCGCGGTAACGCCAGCTCTCCGCCATCGTAGCGCAGGGTAGCGCCGGTCGATTCAGTCATGGAGTCCCCTTCATGAGGTTGCCCAGCCTCTTGGCAGAGGCATTGTTTAGATCTATGCGGACCGGTCCGTGCGCCGGTCCGCATCCACGGGACCGGCTAACCAAACGAGGAACAATTTGTTGGATCCTCGCATAGACAGCTATTAAGAAACTACCGCCCAGCAGGCCGTCAGGCTAATCCGCAGGGCTGTTTACGCCCCGCTTTGGGCTTAAAGTGACCACCATCACGGTGACGGCTGCAGACGGTCGACGGCGGCATCGATCCGTTCGTCGGTTCCGGTCAGGGCTACCCTGATAAAGCCGTTGCCGGCGTCGCCGTAGAAAACGCCCGGACCCACCACTACGCCGCGCTCGGCAAGCCGCCCGACCGTTGCCCACGTATCCTCCCCCGCGGTGCCCCACAGGTACAGGCCGGCCTCCGAGTGCCGCACGTCCAGCCCAAAGCTCTGCAGTGCGGGCAGCAGCCGCTCGCGCCGGGATCGGTACAGGTCCTTCTGGGCCCGCACGTGCACGTCATCACCGAGGGCCACGCGCATGGCCTCCTGCACGGGATACGGCACGATCATCCCCGCATGCTTGCGGCTGTTGACCAGATTCGCCACAATGGCGGGATCCCCGGCCACAAACGCGGCCCGGTATCCGGCGACGTTGGACTGCTTGCTCAGCGAATAAACGGCCAGCAGATTCCCATTGGAACCGCCGGAAACCCGTGGGTCCAGGACGCTGGGCACGGCCTCGCCGCCGCGCGCGGGATCCCATTGCCCCCAGCCCAGCTCCGCGTAGCACTCGTCGGAGGCCACCACGGCGCCCAGTTCCCGGGCCTGGTCCACCAACGCTTTCAGTTCATCCACGCCGCGGACAATCCCGGTCGGGTTGCCTGGCGAATTGACCCAGACCAGCCGGACTTTGGCGCGGGTGGCGGCGTCCAGCTGGTCCAGCGAATCAGCGGCCACGGGGGTGGCGCCGGCCAGCAGCGCGCCCATGTCATAGGTGGGGTAGGCAACGGCAGGACGGACGACGACGTCGCCGGCTCCCAGCCCCAGCAGCAACGGCAGCCAGGCGACCAGCTCCTTGGAGCCGACCGTCGGCATTACATCCGCAGGATCCAGTCCAGGAACGCCGCGCCGCAGGGCAAACCAATCGACCACCGCCTGGCGCAGGGCCGTGGTGCCGTGGGTGGTGGGGTAGCCGGGTGCGTCCGAGGCCCGGATCAACGCCTCCTGGATGACCACGGGCGTCGGGTCAACGGGAGTGCCGATGGAAAGGTTGACCGCTCCACCCACATGCTCGGAAGCCTTCTGCAGGTAAGGCGCCATAGCGTCCCAGGGGTACTCGGGCAGCTGCAGGCCGAATCCTCCGGCCTTGACCTGTCCCGCACCGGTTCCGGATGTCGTCATCGGCGGAGAGTC
>JBBRKU010000449.1:0-2873 GCA_038231735.1 Actinomycetales bacterium
AGCACCTCAAGGTCCGGCTGACCCTTTCTCCGGCGGAGGGCGCGCCCGACGAGCTGCGCTTTGTTGACCAGCGCATCTTTGGCGGCCTGTTCGTCACGTCCTTGGTGCCGACTGCCGACGGTCTCCCCGGCGGCCAGTCCGATGGCAGGGTGAACCTCTGCGAACTCGATTGCAGTGCATGCACTGACTGCAATGCAAGCAGTGCATGCGTGGTTGATATTCATGATGCCACTCCCGCCTGCTGCAACCAGCAGACGGGGTCAAGGGCCAAGTCCTACCCGGGTCTGCCGCTGATCGCCGCGGAGGCTGCCCACATCGGCCGAGACCCGCTGGATCCCGCCTTCTCGATGGATGCCTTCTACCGCAGGCTCCGGGCGCGGAAGACCGGGCTGAAGCGGGCACTGCTGGACCAGAGCCTGGTTTCGGGCATAGGCAATATCTACGCCGATGAAGCGCTGTGGGCCGCCAAACTCCACTACGCGCGACCCACGGATACCCTCCGACGTGCGGAAGCCGAACGGGTGATCCAAGCCAGCAGGGACGTCATGCTGCGCGCCCTGGAGGCTGGCGGCACCAGTTTCGATTCGCTCTACGTCAACGTCAACGGCGCCTCGGGCTACTTCGAACGGGCCCTGAACGCCTACGGCCGGGAGGGCGAACCGTGCCCCCGCTGCGCCGCACTGGGGCTCGATGCACGGATCCGTCGCGACACCTTCATGAACCGGTCGTCCTACACCTGCCCGGTCTGCCAGCCCCGCCCCCGCAACGGCCGCTGGTAGAAACCACCCGCCGACCGGGGCTCAGCCCCGGTAGTACGCTGCGAGGCGTGCCAAACCCTCGTCGAGGCTGACCGCCGGCTCCCAGTCCAGCACCGTGCGCGTGCGTTGCTGGGCAAACCAGTGCGCGGTGGAGAGCTGTTCGGCCAGGAATCGGGTCATGGGCGGCTCGTCCTCGCCGGGGCGGACGGCCCAGGCGGCCTCCACGAGGGTGCCGGCGGCGCGTGCCAACCAGCCGGGAACGCGCAGCCGTGGGACCGGGACGCCGCCGGCCATGCAGATCTGGGCGATCAGCTCGCCCACCGGCCGCGGCTCACCATTGGTGACCACCAGCGCCTGGCCATGGGCAATGTCCATCCGGCCAAGGGCTGCGGCGATGGCGGCGGCCGCGTTGTCCACGTAGGTGGTGTCGATGAGTGCGGCGCCGTGTCCCAGCAGCGGGAGCCGGCCGGTCCGCGCCCGGTCCAGCACGCGTTCCACCAGCTGGGTGTCGCCGGGACCCCAGACAATGTGCGGGCGCGCGGCCGCGACCCGGAAACCCGGCGAGTCCGCGGCCAGCGCCAGCAGTTCCGCGGCCGCCTTGGTGCGGGCGTAGTTGCCGCGGGCCCGCTCAGGGTCGGCAGCCCCGGCGCCGTCGCCCACGATCGACGCGCCGGCGTGCGCCACGGAAGGGGAGGAGACCAAGACGAAGTCGCGAACGCCCGCCTCCCGCGCGGCCGCCAGCAGCGTTCGGGTTCCTCCGACGTTGACCTGGTCGAACTCGGCCGCGGCCCCGGCAAAGGAAACCTTCGCTGCGAGGTGGATCACGCCGTCGACCCCTTCAACGGCCCGCCTGACGGTCGCGGGATCGGTCAGCGAGCCCAGGCCGTCGGCCGCGCCGTCGATGCTTGCCGGACGTCGCTGGAAGGTCCGTACGTCGTGACCGTGCTCCAGCAGCAGCCGCGCGACGCTGCCGCCCAACAGACTGCTGGCGCCGGTAACCAGGACCTTCACGGTCTGCCCATTCGTCCGCCGGCAAGGGCGCGCTCGGCCCATTCGGCCAGCCGGGCGCGGTCCACCTTGGCGTTATGCCGGATGTCGGTGGGGAGATCCGGAACGGTCAGCACGGCCGCGATCCGGGGACCTGAATCCGCGCCAACCGTGCGGCGGATCCGGGCCGAGAGTTCCGGCGGGGCCAGCGCGGGACGTGCCGTTCGGGGGGAAGTTTCGACGACGGCGACCGCCACCTGCCGTCCGGCGGGACCGATGCCGACGGCGGCTGCCCGGTCAACACCGGGAACGCCTTCCACCAACCGCTCGATTTCCACGGGCGTCAGGACGCCTTCCGCCGTCGTGATCACGTGCGCGAGCCGGCCCTCCACCCAGAGCCGCCCGAGGGCATCCAGATGACCGACATCGCCGGTGCGGTGCCAGCCGGGGTTGCGGGCGCTGGTGCGCTGGGTCAACCACAGCCTGTCGTAGCCGTCCTTGACATGCGGGGCTCGGACCACGATTTCACCCGTGATGCCAGCCTCTGTGGTCAGCTCTGTGGCCGGTTCGCCGCTGTGGTCCAAGGCGCCGATGGCGACGTCCGCGGTCAGGCTTCCCAATGGTAATACACTGGTCACCTGCCTCGACCTCGGCACCGTGATTGAAATCGACCGCGCCGGTAAAGAGGTGTGGCAGCAGAAGCTCGAAGGCAAGGCCTTCCGCGCCCTGCGGTATTGAGAAAAGAGATCTAACCGCAAAGACGCAAAGGAAGACAAAGAGGAGAGAAACAGGAGCAATTCGACCGCTCCTTGTTTTCCAATGACCCGCTAGAAAGCTAAGGATAGTGAACAATTGTACGCATCCGCCCTCAACAGTGTAGCGAAATCGAGCGCCGAACTTTCGGCGATCTGCGTTTCTTAGCTTTCTAGCGGGTCATTGTTGTTTTTCTCCTCTTTGTCTTCCTTTGCGCTCTTTGCGTCTTTGCGGTTCATTCTTCATGCCAGGACCGACCGCACCACTTCTCCCGCCTCGTCGGTGAGGCGGATCTGTCGTCCGTTGTAGCGGTACGTCAGCTTCGTGGGGTCGAAGCCGAGCAGGTGCAGGATGGTCGCATGCAGGTCGTTGACC
>JBBRKU010000450.1:0-2872 GCA_038231735.1 Actinomycetales bacterium
GCCAGAGCTTTGGCTCTCTGCATCGAATCTCCAGCTGGATAAAAAGAGGTACCTCGCAACTATGGGGCCCCTGCCGGCAAATAGCCAGACGGTGGCGTCCCAGTGGTCGGATGTCCTCCCAATCGTTATATTTGCGGGCCCCGGCGGCGTTCGACACCCGTGCGGAGGGGACGCTTTAGGCCATTAATTGCATGACCGTCTAGACTAGTGGTATCTGCCCACACTCCGGGCCACCATACTATTTGAGATTACCGGCGAAAAACCGTGGGCTTTCTGCCGGAACACACTGAAACGAGTCTTCACGCATGTCAGAAACCACCGTCAACTTAGCTTCCCGCAATGACTTGCGGAACGTCGCCATCGTGGCGCACGTTGACCACGGCAAGACCACCCTGGTGGACGCGATGCTGAAGCAGACCCACTCCTTTGCCGAACATGGCGTCGTCGCGGACCGTGTCATGGACACCGGCGATCTGGAACGTGAAAAGGGCATCACGATCCTGGCGAAGAACACCACCGTCGCCTACAACGGGCCGGCGTCGAACGGCGAGACCATCACCATCTCCGTGATTGATACTCCGGGGCACGCCGACTTCGGCGGCGAGGTGGAGCGCGGACTGTCCATGGTGGACGGCGTCGTGCTGCTGGTCGACGCGTCCGAGGGCCCGCTGCCGCAGACCCGTTTTGTGCTCCGCAAGGCTCTGGCCGCCAAGCTCCCCGTGATCCTGCTGGTGAACAAGACGGACCGCCCCGACTCCCGCATCGACGAGGTCGTGCATGAGTCCATGGACCTGCTGCTCGGCCTGGCATCCGACCTGGCCGATGAGGTTCCGGACCTTGACCTGGACGCCGTCCTGAACGTTCCGGTCGTGTACGCCGCCGCCAAGGTTGGTGCCGCCTCCCTGACGCAGCCGGCCAACGGCTCCGTGCCGGACAATGATGACCTTGAGCCGCTGTTCAAGACCATCATCGAGCACATCCCGGCCCCGACCTACGACCCGGAGGGTGTCCTGCAGGCGCACGTCACCAACCTCGACGCTTCCCCGTTCCTGGGCCGCCTGGCGCTGCTGCGCATCTACAACGGCACCCTGCGCAAGGGCCAGACGGTCGCGTGGGCCCGGCACGACGGCAGCCTGAAGAGCGTCAAGATTACCGAACTGCTGGCCACCAAGGCCCTCGAGCGTGTCCCCACCGAGTCTGCGGGCCCCGGTGAGATCGTCGCCGTCGCCGGTATCGAGGACATCACCATCGGTGAGACGCTCACCGACATTGACAACCCGAAGCCATTGCCGCTGATCAAGGTTGACGATCCGGCCATCTCGATGACCATCGGTATCAACACCTCCCCGATTGCCGGCCGCGTCAAGGGCCACAAGGTCACCGCGCGCCAGGTCAAGGACCGTCTGGACAAGGAACTGGTCGGTAACGTCTCGCTGCGTGTGCTGCCCACCGAGCGTCCGGATGCTTGGGAAGTCCAGGGCCGTGGCGAGCTGGCCCTGGCCATCCTGGTGGAGCAGATGCGCCGCGAGGGCTTCGAGCTGACCGTAGGCAAGCCGCAGGTGGTCACCAGGACCGTCGACGGCAAGATCCACGAGCCGATGGAGCACATGACCATCGACGTGCCGGAAGAGTACCTGGGCAATGTGACCCAGCTGATGGCCGCGCGCAAGGGCCGGATGACCAACATGGCCAACCACGGCACCGGCTGGGTCCGGATGGAATTCATTGTTCCCGCCCGCGGCCTGATCGGTTTCCGCACCCGCTTCCTCACGGACACCCGTGGCGCCGGCATCGCGGCCTCAATCGCCGAGGGTTACGAGCCCTGGGCCGGTCCGATCGAGTACCGGACCAACGGATCCATGATCGCGGACCGCTCCGGCGTGGTAACGCCGTTCGCGATGATCAACCTGCAGGAACGCGGCTCCTTCTTCGTCCAGCCGACCACCGAAGTGTACGAGGGCATGATCGTCGGCGAGAACTCCCGCGCCGATGATATGGATGTGAATATCACCAAGGAAAAGAAGCTCACCAACATGCGTGCCGCTTCCTCGGACACGTTCGAAAACCTGACCCCGCCGCGCAACCTGACGCTGGAGGAGTCGCTGGAATTCGCCCGCGAGGACGAGTGCGTCGAGGTCACGCCGGAGTCCATCCGGATCCGCAAGCTCATCCTGGATGCCAGCGAGCGGGCCAAGGCCTACCGCGCCCGCGCCAAGGTCTAGCCGGCTGGCCGTTCGTGCGCGGCCGTTTGTGGCCGGAGCGCAATTGTCCGGCAAGATAGAGCTATGACCCACCAGCGACCCGTTCCGTTCATCCCAACGGGCGGGTTGCTGCCGTTAACCACCGCGGGCCCGGGCACGGCGGGGGAACATACACCGACGCTGCTGTTCATCCACGCGCATCCCGATGACGAGACGATCGTCACCGGAGCCACGATGGCCCGCTACGCGGCCGAAGGCGCGGAGGTGGCGCTGCTGACCTGCACGCGCGGCGAGCTGGGCGAAGTGATCCCGGCGGAGCTGCGCCACCTGGAGGTGGGCCAGCCCGGCAACAACGACGACGGCGAGGGGCTGGCCGCCGTCCGCGAGGCCGAGCTGGCGGAGGCGCTGGCGGCGTTGGGGGTGCGCCAGCATTATTGGCTCGGCAGCGGCGCGGCCCAAGAGGGGCCCGGAGCCGGCACCCTGTACCGGGATTCCGGCATGTCCTGGGGCGACGACGGCCGGGCCCAACCTGCCGAGACGGTCCTTCCCGTCTCCTTTTCCCGGGCGTCTCTGGATGAGGTGGCCGGCCACACCGCGCACCTGATCCAGTCCCTCCGCCCGGATGTGGTGGTGACCTACGCCGCGGACGGCGGCTACGGGCACCCGGACCA
>JBBRKU010000451.1:0-2856 GCA_038231735.1 Actinomycetales bacterium
CCCACGAGACCGCCCCGGAGCACCGCCACTCGCAGAACGCGTTCCGCTTCGTCGTCGAGGGCGAAGGCGTCTGGACCGTCGTCAACGGGGACCCGGTGCGGATGTCCCGCGGCGACTTCCTGCTGACCCCGGGCTGGAACTTCCACGGCCACCACAATGACACAGACTCCCCGATGGCCTGGATCGACGGTCTGGATATTCCATTTGTGCACTACGCGGACGCCGGCTTCTTCGAGTACGGCACGGAGCGCGTCACCGATGAGGCCACCCCGGATATTTCCCGGTCGGAGCGGCTCTGGGCGCACCCCGGACTCCGCCCGCTCTCCGGGCTGGATGACACCACCAACTCCCCGATCGCGGCCTACCGCTGGGAGCACACGGACCGGGCGCTGCGCGAGCAGCTGCTGCTGGAGGACGAGGGCCAGCCGGCCACCGTCAGCCAGGGACACGCGGCCGTGCGCTATTCCAACCCGACGACCGGCGGGGACGTGATGCCCACGATCCGGGCGGAATTCCACCGGCTGCGGGCCGGCGCGGGCACGGAGACTATCCGCGAGGTGGGCTCCAGCGTCTGGCAGGTGTTCGAGGGCAAGGGCCGGGCTATCCTGAATGGCGAGACCCAGAGCCTGGAAAAGGGGGACCTCTTCGTGGTTCCGTCCTGGGCCTCCTGGTCGCTGCAGGCTGACACCGAATTCGATCTGTTCCGCTTCAGTGATGCGCCCATTTTTGAACGACTGCACTTCAACCGCACCTACATTGAGCGAACCAACACCGAAGGACGCAACAAATGAGACTGCTGACCCTTCGCATAAACGGCGGCACCCGTGCTGTCCGCCAGGATGGGGATACCCTCACCGAGATCGACGGCTTCACCGATGTCGGAGCCTTGCTCAAGGCGCCGGACTGGAAGGGCATCGCCGCCGCGGCCAGCGGCGCACAGCACCAGCTCGACGGCGCCGAGCTGGCCGCCGTCGTCCCGGAGCCGGGCAAAATCATCTGCGTGGGCCACAACTACCGCAACCACATCAAGGAAATGGGCCGGGAAATCCCGGACTACCCCACACTCTTCGCCAAGTATCAGGAAAGCCTGATCGGGCCCAACGATGATCTGGTGCTGCCGCCGGAATCCGACGCCGTGGACTGGGAGGCTGAGCTCGCCGTCGTCATCGGCAAGACCGGACGGCGCATCAGCGAAGCCGACGCCGCGAAGCACATCGCCGGCTACGCCGTGCTCAACGACGTGAGCATGCGCGACTTTCAGTTCCGCACCATCCAGTGGCTGCAAGGCAAAACCTGGGAGAACAGCACCCCGTTCGGCCCGGCCCTGGTAACCGGTGACGAATTCACGGCCGGCCCGCTGATGACCTCTGCCGTCGACGGCGAGACCATGCAGCGGACCCCCACCGGCGATCTGGTGTTCACCCCGGAATTCCTGGTCTCCTACATCTCCACCATCATCACGCTCAACCCGGGCGACGTCATTGCCACCGGCACCCCCGGCGGCGTCGGCCACGCCCGCGACCCCAAGGTCTACCTCAAGGAGGGTCAGCTGCTGACCACCGCCATCGAGGGCCTGGGCCAGCTGCAGAACCGCGTCGTCAGGGAAGTCTGATGGTAGCCCGGCAGGACCAGACCACGGACCCGGAGCTGCAGGCGCAGCTGCTGAAGGCACGGCGCGGCACGGCGTTCTTCGCCCGGAAACTCAATGAGCTCTCCGATCAGGAGCTCGACGGCGGTTCGCTGCTGGCCGGCTGGACGCGGCGCCATGTCACGGCCCACATCGGCTACAACGCGCGGGCCATCGCGCGCCTGGTCGAGTGGGCGCGCACGGGGGTGGAAACGCCGATGTACGCCTCCGCGGCGGTCCGAAGCCACGAGATCGAATACGGTTCCACCCTCAGCCCCATCGCCCTGCGCAACCTTTTTGACCACGCCGCCGTCCATCTGAACGTCGAATGGCGGGACCTGCCCCAGCAGGCTTGGGCTCAAACGGTGCGCACAATCCAGGGCCGCGAGGTGCCGGCCTCCGAAACGGTATGGATGCGCAGCCGGGAAGTCTGGGTCCACGCCGTGGACCTGGCCAACGGGGCAACCTTCGCGGACATCCCGGTCCCGGTCTTGGAACGCCTGCTCACGGACATCACCGGAGCCTGGAAGGCCCGGGGAACGGACAAAAACCTGGTCCTGAAGGTTGCGTGCTCCGACCGGCTCACCGAGCTCGGCGACACGGTCGCGCCCAACCCCACCGTGGTAACCGGGCAGCTGGCGGACATCACCGCGTGGGCCGCCGGCCGCAACAGCCACGGGGTCACCTCGACGGCCGGGGCCATTGCTCCTGCGCCAGCCTGGATCTGAGCAGCTACAGTGGGTCTCCATGACCTACACCGTCGATCCGCGCGTCGATGCCTACATCGATGCCCTGCCCGACTGGCAACAGTCGATCTGCCGCGAGGTCCGCGAGCTGGTGCACGCCGCCGACGCCGACGTGGCTGAAACCATCAAACGCACCGACCGTCCGTATTTCGTGCTGCAGGGCAATGTCTGCGCCCTGCTGGCGGCGAAGGACCACGTGAACGTGTTTCTTTACGACGGCGCCATGGTCCCCGACCCGGAGGGGATCATCACCGCCGGCCACGACAATAAGACCGCCCGCACGGTGTCCGTGCGCCGGGGCGAAACCATCAACGGTCCCGCCCTCTCCGCCATGTTCCGGCACCTCATTGCCAACAACCGCGCCGGCGGCTGGCGCAAGCTGAAGCGCGAAGGCTGACTAGTTAGTTTGAGTCGCTGGGGCGGCGTCCGGGCGCCTTTCTCCGGGCTCCGCCGGGCCGGGGGCCTGCCGCGATGGCGATCAGG
>JBBRKU010000452.1:0-2848 GCA_038231735.1 Actinomycetales bacterium
CGCCCACCGTGGTGCTGGCCGGCTTCCTGCTCGCCGTGGCGGGCCCGGTACCCGCTGTGCTGGTGCTGCTGGTGTCCGTGTTCGCGGCGAAAATGGTGCTGGGAACGCTGGCCGGCCGGCGCCGGGCGGCGTTCGGCGACCAGCTGGACGACTCCCTGCAGCTGCTGGCCAGCGGGCTGCGGGCCGGGCACAGCCTGCTGCGGGCCATCGATGCGCTGTCCACCGAGGCGGACGCTCCGACGTCGGAGGAATTCACCCGCGTGATCAATGAAACCCGGCTGGGCCGGGATCTGGGGGAGTCATTGGACGCCGCCGCCCTGCGGATGCAGAGCGAGGACTTCGAGTGGGTGGCACAGGCCATTGCCATCCACCGCGAGGTGGGCGGTAACCTCGCGGAGGTGCTGGACCAGGTGGGCCAGACCATCCGCGAACGCAACCAGATCCGGCGGCAGATCAAGTCGCTGAGCGCGGAGGGCCGGATCTCCGCCCTGGTCCTGATGATCCTGCCCTTTGGCATCGGCGGATTCCTGGCGGTCATCACGCCCAGCTATGTTGGCCAGTTGTTCCAGGGCCCGCTGGGCTACCTCCTGCTGTCGGTAGCGGGGGTGCTGCTGATTGCCGGTGGGCTGTGGCTGCGCAAAGTCATTAGTTTCAAGTTCTGACTGTTTTAGATTCTGAGAGGGGAATCTCCGTGCCGCTTCCGGTCATCCTGGCGACAATCGCCGTCGCCGTGGCCCTGCCGCTGCTCGGCTGGTCCGTGCTCTACTCGAGGCTGCACCGGGACCGGACCGTCCAGAGTAACCTCGCCCGCGGGCTGCTGCCGGCCGCCGTGCTGGGGCCCGAGCGCGGACAACGGCTCACCGCGCTGGCCAAGCGGTACACGCCCGCCAGGATTGTGGCCCGGTTGGACCGGCTGCTGGCGGCAAAATTCCTGCTCACCATCCTCGCCGCAGCACTGGGGATGCTCTTCGTCGCGGGCGGCCCGACCGCGCTGCGCACGTTCCTGGCCCTGTTCGTGGCCGTGCTTTCCTACTTTGTACCCGATCTCCTCCTCTACAGCAGGGGGACCGAGCGGCAGAACGCGATCGCAATGGAGCTGCCGGACACGCTGGACCAGATGACCATCGCGGTGGAGGCCGGCCTGGGATTTGAAGCGGCGATGGCCCGGGCGGCCCACAACGGCAAGGGCGCGCTGGCACAGGAGCTGGTCCGCACGCTGCAGGATATGCAGGTGGGACGCTCCCGCCGGGAGGCCTACCTGGACCTGGCCGAGCGCACCACCGTGACCGACCTGCGGCGGTTTGTCCGCTCCATCATCCAGGCGGATCTCTACGGCATTTCCATTTCCGGGGTGCTTCGGACGCAGGCGGCCGAAATGCGGCTGAAGCGGCGCCAGAAGGCCGAAGAAAAGGCCATGGAGATCCCGGTCAAGGTGCTGTTCCCGCTGATGTTCTGCATCCTGCCCGTGCTGTTCATCGTGTTGCTGGGACCGGCGGCCATCGGCATTGTCAACACGCTCAACAAGTGAGCCGCGCACGCTTGGGCCTGGAGCTGAGGGTATCGCTGGTCTTCGGCGCCCGCGATCCGCGGGTTTCCGGGCCGGCAGGCTGGCTCACGACGGCGGCGACGGCGGCGTGCTTCGTGCTGATCGGCTGGCATTTCGGCTGGAGCTGGCAATTGCCGGCGTACCTGTTCTTTGCCGGTGTGGGGGTGCGGCTGTCCGTGATCGACCTGAGGCACCGTCTGCTGCCCAACGCCATTGTGTTGCCGGGCCTGTGCCTGGGCGCCATTCTGCTCGCCATCGCTTCGACTGCCGGGGAGGCGTGGGGCCCGCTGGCCCGTGCAGCCGAGGGCAGCCTGATTCTCTTTGGGCTGTACCTTGTCCTGGCCCTCGTCAGCCCCGCCGGAATGGGGATGGGGGATGTGAAGCTGGCGGCCGTCGTCGGACTGTTCCTGGCCTATCAGGGCTGGCAAACCCTGGCCCTGGGAACGTTTGCCGGCGTCCTGCTCGGCGCCCTGACCAGTCTGGCGGTGCTGGTGGTGCGCCGCGGAGGGCTCAAAAGCACGATACCGTTTGGGCCGCCGATGATCGCCGGCGCGCTCGCCGCCATACTGCTTGCCGGGCCCGCGGCCGCATTCTGACTGCTGCCTGCTTCCGGTGGCTTGCTTACGATGGTTTGTTACCTGCGCAACGTTGCCTACTTGTGACCCGGAACGGCGGGCGGTGTGTGGCCCAGGATCGTACCGCCAAGGGGATCCTGCGGGTCCGGCACCGGGGCGGTCTTGCCATCGGTGCCGACAGCGGGCGGGACTACCGGTGAAAGGGACGGGACCAGCCAGCCCGGCAGGTTGTGCGCGGCTTGCTCCGGGAGTTCAGGGACCTGCGCCGGGGAGGTTGCCCGCTGGGAGGACGACGGGTGGGAGGGTTCTGCCCCTCCGGGAACCGCCGGGGGAACCGCAGCGCCGGGCTGTCCTGCGGGGTTCTGCGACGGCGGAGCGGAAGGTGCAACGGCCGGCGGACCGGCCGGAGTCTGGACGGCCGGTGCCTTATGGTCCGGCTGGGGGAGACCGGATCCGCATGCGGGATCACGGTCTGGACAATTCCGGAAATGATCTGCTGGGCCGCGCCGCGGAAATCCTGGTTCGCGGCGGCGGCCGCACCGGCGCCCAGGCCCATGGCGGCCGCTACGGTCAGCGAGATGACGGCTCCGCGGCGTCGTCGGCGGAGTGGGGTAGATGCCGGCTGGCTCGGCGGGCTTGACTGGCTCGACCGGCTTGACTGGCTCGGCACGCTCGACAGGTGGCGCGTGGGCACGGTGGTGCCTGTGGGCGCGGCGGTGCCGGCGGA
>JBBRKU010000453.1:0-2846 GCA_038231735.1 Actinomycetales bacterium
CCCACATCCCACGGTTCCGCGATGAGCTTGACCTGCGAAACCACCGGATCCTGCTGGATCAGTTCAAAAAAGGTGGACAGCTTGTCCACGTCATAAAATTCGCGGGCCAGCGTGGAGGCCAGGTCAAAGCGGAAGCCATCCACGTGCATTTCGTTGACCCAGTAGCGCAGCGAATCCATCAGCAGCTGGAGCGCGTGCGGATTGCGCACGTTCAGGGAATTTCCGGTACCGGTGTAGTCCATATAGTGCTGCTCGTCGTCGTCCATCAGGCGGTAGTACGCGGCATTGTCGATGCCCCTGAAGGAAAGCGTGGGGCCCAGATGGTTGCCCTCCGCCGTGTGGTTGTACACCACGTCCAGGATGACCTCGATGTCCGCCCGGTGGAGCGCCCGGACCATCGCCTTGAACTCCTGCACCTGCTGGCCCAGGTCCCCGGTGGCGCCGTAGCCATTGTGCGGGGCGAAGAAGCCGATGGTGTTGTAACCCCAGTAGTTGGACAGCCCCTTGTCCAGCAAGGTGTTGTCCTGGACAAACTGGTGCACGGGCATCAGCTCAATGGCGGTGACGCCGAGCTTCTTCAGGTGCTCAATCACGGCCGGGTGTGCCACTCCGGCGTAGGTCCCGCGCTGGTCTTCGGGTACCTCCGGATGCATTTTGGTCAGACCCTTGACGTGCGCCTCGTAGATGACGGAGCGGTGGTACGGGGTGCGCGGCAGACGGTCGCCGTCCCAGTCGAAAAACGGGTTCACCACCACGCCGAGCATCATGTGCGGGGCCGAATCCTCATCGTTCCTCGAATCAGGCTTGCCCATGTCGTAGGAGAACAGTGCCGGTTCCCAGTCGATCGTCCCGGCAACGGCCTTGGCGTACGGGTCCAGCAGCAGCTTGTTGGGATTGCAGCGCTGCCCCTTCGCCGGGTCGTACGGGCCATGGACCCGGTAGCCGTACTTCTGGCCGGGCTGCACCTGCGGAAGGTAGCAGTGCCAGACGAACCCGTCTACCTCCCGGACGTCCACGCACACCTGCTCACCCTCGTCGTCGAACAGGCACAGCTGGATGGCCCCGGCCACCTCGGAGAAGATCGCGAAATTGGTGCCGTTGCCATCAAACGTGGCTCCCAGCGGATAAGCGGATCCGGGCCAAACTTCCACACGCACTCCTATTTAAGTCAAACAACTGATCGTCAGCATACGAACTGTTTCAGTCCTAAGTTACAACGTGGCTCCGGCATTTCACGGATGGGGTCCGTTCGGAGCCAGGAGAATACGCCACACGGTTGGTAAGCCGGCGCTGATGTCCTGCGCCCTGAGCGGACCACCGCCGCTGGCCAAAGCCCCGGCGCGGCCATGCAGGCTGGCCCCGGCGGCGGCCAGCGCTGCCCAGCGGTCCTCATCCGCTATTCCGAGCGCCCGGAAGCGTTCGACGTCGTCCGCAAGGGCCGCTGCGAGCGCCCCCAGGATGCCCGCCAACGTGTCCCCGCTGCCGGCCGTTGCCAGCCAGGGGGTGCCATCCGATTGGCTGAAAACCGTCCCGGTAGGGGAGGCGACGATTGTGGTCGCGCCCTTGAGCAGGACCGTTGCGCCGGTCATTGTGGCCGCCCGGCGGGCGTAGGCCAGGGCGTTGGATTCGATCTGCTCCCTGCCCACCGAGCCGCCGCGGGCGTTCAGCAGCGAAGCCAGCTCGCCGGCGTGCGGGGTCAGGATGACGTGCGGATCCACGGACTCCGGCAGTACCGGCAGTGCGCCGGCGTCGGCGACGACGGGCAGTCCGGAGGCAAACGCATCGCGCGCCCGCTGCAGCTGGTCCTCTCCGCCCAGCCCCGGGCCCACCAGCCAGGCCTGCACCCTGCTCTCCGCCACCGATCCTTCGCTGCAGACGACCTCCGGGCTTTGGCTGTGGATCAACGCGGCAACCGGTCCAGGGCCCAGATAGCGGACCATGCCTACGCCGCACGCCAGCGCGCCGGCGCAGCTAAGCTGGGCGGCGCCCGGATACTGGCTGGAACCGGCCACGATGCCCAGCACGCCGCGGCTGTATTTCTGGTCACTGCGCTTCGGCGCGGGCAGCAGCGCCGCCAGATCGCCCGACTCCAGCCGGCGCAGCCCGGCCGCCGGAAGTTGGTCAGCCAGGCCGATGTCGATCACGGAAATGTTCCCGACATATCCTTCACCGGGGGGGGCCAGCAGGCCCGCCTTGGCGGCGCCGAACGTCACGGTGAGGTCCGCCCGCAGCACCGGCTCGGAGACTTCCCCGCTATCGGCATCCACTCCGCTGGGCATATCACAGGCGACGACGGCGGGACCGTCCAGGGAGCTCAGCTGCCGGACAATCAGCTGCCGGACAACGGAGGCCACGGGCTCGCGCAGTCCACCGCGGGCGCCGGTTCCCAGGATCCCGTCGATGATGACGTCCGCGGCGGCTGCCTCGGCCAGGAAGCCGCCCGGCGCTTCGGGTCCGGGCTGGGCACCGACCGGGGCCCCGGCCGGCCGCGGGGCACCAACCGTTTCAGCCGCCGGTGCCACCGGCCGGCCATCCGCCGCCAGTTCCACGGCGCGCCCGCCGGCCGCGCGGAAGGCTGACAGCGCGGCAGGATGCGTGCGCGCAGCAGTGAGCAGCGCCGTCGTCCGCGCTCCGCGCCGCGCCAGGGCCGCGGCCGCAAAAAGGGCGTCGCCGCCGTTGTTTCCGGACCCCACCAGCACCACGACCCGGGCGCCGTAGACCCGGATCCCCCGGTCGGCCAGCAGCCGCACCACCGCACCGGCCAGTCCGTGTGCGGCCCGCTGCATCAGCGCTACATCCAGGCCGGCCCGCAGCAGCGGTTCCTCCGCGGCGCGGACCTGGGTTCC
>JBBRKU010000454.1:0-2835 GCA_038231735.1 Actinomycetales bacterium
ACCCACACGGCACGGTAACCCGGACCAATGGAGCTGCGGCGGAAATGCCGGAAAGCCAAGTAGTAGCCGGAACTGAACGGCAGGCCCATAACCGCATAGCCGGAGAAATGCTCGGCCGGATCCGGCTGGACTCCGGTGCTCTTCTCTTCATCTGATTCCGCATAGAACCTGGGCTGATGGATTGCCATGACGGGCCCCTTCCCCTGTTGGTGCACTGAGCGTACGGCTGGCAGGGAGGGCAGGGCATGGGGCAGATGCCCCATTTTGGTGTCCAATAAGTACGGTTTCGATGCATGGAAGGAAGTGCTCATTTGCTACCCGGGAATCTGGATCCGCGCGGCCTCCTGCATCAGGGGATCCGAGATCATCACCGTGGCAGGCCCGGGGGCGATGTCGAAGGCCACGAACCCGCGTGCCTTGTCACCGGGAAGCACGTCTCCGGAACCAATCTGGTTGTCGGCGAAGAGGTCCTGGGTTGCTTTGCGTCCGTTGGCATCCTTGGCGGTGAAGTAGAACGGATTGGAGCTGGTCTTCCCGGCCTCCGTCTCCCACAGCACGTCCAGGAGCAGGAATCCCCCGTTCTTGGCGGCCACTGCGAAGGACTGGGTGCTCACGCTTTGGGTGTGAGTGGCCGAGACGATGGTGATCCTGGCGACGTTGCCGTTGCCCATCTTGACGGTGAAGGGCACGCCCACCGTCGGGGCTGCCGGAGCCGCGGGCGCCGCCGAGGTGGCGGCCGGGGCCGCGGGCGCCACCGACATGGCAGCCGGCGCGGCAGTAACGGCACCGCTCGGCGTAGCAGCAGCGGAGGCGCCTGCCGCGGGCCGGGCGCTTCCGCCGGAGCAGGCACTCAGCGCCAGTCCCAGCATCAGGACAGTGGCGGGAAACAGGAGACCCATTCGGGAAATGACAGGTGACATGAGGTGCCTTTCGGTTTGGCTGTAGCTGTATCGGAGGTGGTTATTGCTTTTCCCAGGTGCCGCACCGGTTGGACTTGAAGTCCTGGCCGCCGGAGAGCACCACAGTCGGGCGTCCGCCGCCGGGGAGGTCGTTTTCGATGATCTGGCTGCCATTGGTGCCGCTCTGTAGGATGGCCCAGTAGCACGACGAGCTGACTTCGGCGCTGGCCCGGTAAGTTCCGGCTTCGATGTCCTTACCGACCACCCAGGTTCCGTCGCCTGCCGTGTTGGCCGCCTTCTGCTTTTCGACTGCGGAGACGGCGTCTTCACGCTTCGTGACCGCGGCCTGCGCATCTTTCAGTGCCCCTTCGGCGCTGGAAACATCGGTTTCGCGCTTGGTGACCTTGTTTTCGCGATCGGTGATGCCATTGAGCAGCGTGTCGTACTTGGTCTTTTGTTGCTGATAGCGGGACTCGGCTGCATCCCTGTCCGTTTGCGCCACGGTCTTCACCTTGTCCAGCGAGACATAGGCTTCGCTGGTCCTTGGATCGGTCAGGGCGTGGTCCAAAGCAGCGCCGCCCGCCAGCAGTATGGCCGCGGCAACGGCGATGGCCGTCCACTTCATCCTGCGCGACATCCTGCGCGACGTGGGGAAGCGGCCCTTCCAGGCCGGTCTGGCGGCCGGGTCCGCGGTCTCTACGGGCGCGTCCTGCTCCGCGAGCTCTTCTGCTTGAAACGTCATTGTCCGTTGTCCTTTTCCTTTTCGGAGATCTCCGTGCGGGCTTCCCCGGCAGCATTGCCCGGGGAATGCCCGACGGCGTCGGGCCGGGTTTGGCTGTGGTCCGGCGCAGGGCGCGGGCCGGCGGAGCCGAACAACCGCCCGTCGGTCCGGCCGAGCAGGGCACCGTCCACACTGAACAGCACTCCGGACGCGGCGCTGGAGCGTGCATCCGTTGCCTTGCCGGGCCGGCTGCTGTTATTTTTCACTGGTTCTCCTGATGGACGGTGGCAAACTCCTGGGCGGTTACCCGGTAGCCGGGGCCCCCCAATGCAGTCCCGGCTACCGGTGCAGCCTCCGTGCGACGGTGGCTGCGAACTCAAATTAGGCGCATTGGAAAGCCCACCCGCAGATCACCGCTGATAACCCGCCTTATCAGCCACGGGCGCCCGATGTACGCCCCGGCAGATAGTCTGATCTCCATAGCGCACGGGAACAGCGCACGGGAACAGCGCACGGGAACAGCGCACGGGAACGGAGGGAGGATCAGTGGAACAGGCAATGGAAGCCATGGAGCTGACGCTGGCCGATGTCGCTGCCTTGGCCCATGTGCAGCGGCCGGTCGTATCGATGTGGCGAGCCCGGAGCGCAGGCTCTGGCCTGCCTTTTCCCGCGCCGCGGCGCTCGGACCGCGGCCGCTTGCTGTTCGGCGCCGCTGAGGTGACGGACTGGCTGGCAGCGACCGGCCGGGGCAACAATACGGACGCCGCCGGTGATGCGGGCGCCTATGCCGCCATCCCGGCCGGCACCTCGGCAGCGCGTCCCTTCGATGCACTCACCGCAATGCTCGCGCTGCGGGTGGCGCTGGGGAGTCCGCTGGCTGAACTGGGCCGTAACCCGCTTCTGGATGCCGCGGATGACTGCGACCCCGACGACGGCTTCCTCTACAGCGAGCTGGAGGCCTGCGGCGCGGACCTGCCAATACTGGCTGCCCATGCGGACGCCCTGGTGGACGGTGCGTACAACGCCGCCGCCGCCTTTGAGAAGCTCATGGCGAAGAGATTCCGCAGCGGCATCCGCGAGCAGGCTGAGACCGCTCTAGCGGACGCCGCGGTCGCACTGGTGGCGGCCGCCGCCGTCGAGCTGGCCCGCCAGCTCGGCACGGACCCGGTCTTCGCCGATGCCACGCCCGGGGGCAGCGACCTGCTCCTGGGGATC
>JBBRKU010000455.1:0-2823 GCA_038231735.1 Actinomycetales bacterium
AATCCCCCGTCACCGATAACGATCACCACGTCACCAGCCTGACGAATGCCCCGCCGGAAACCATCCGGTGGGGCATTTTCAAACCCAGCCCATCGTCACCGATCCCGACGTCTCCATCGTCAACTAACGCGACGGGTAACAGCCAGCGTCCGTCAGCTGCCCATTACCCCACCCCGTTGCGGCGGGCGCGCACCGCTTCGATGATCTTCAGCGCCTCCACTGAGTCCGCCGGATCCACCGGAACCGGCCCGCCGTTTCGGATGGCGTCGGCCAGCAGTTCGTAGAACGCCGGAAAGTTGCCGCGCTCGGTGCGCACGGGTACCAGTGCGCCGTCGCGGCCCAGCAGGCCCCAGTGCTGCTCGGGGTCCACGCCGTAGGCCGGGTCACCGGGCAGGATGCCGGCCAGGAGCTGGCCTTCCTGGCCGTCGCCGACCGTCTTGGTGTACGCCGCCTCGGAGCCGAGCACCCGGTAGCGCGGGCCCAGCTGCGCCGTGCTGAGGTTCATCCACAGGTGCGAGCGCACGCCGTTGCGGTGCCGAAGGGCCAGGAAGCCGTCGTCGTCGGCCCTTTCCTGCGGCCGCCGGGCATCCAGCTCGCCGTACACCTCTTCCACTGGCCCGAACAGCTGCAGCGCCTGATCGATCAGGTGGGTCCCCAGGTCGTACAGCAGGCCGCCGCCGGTTTCCGCGGTGGCCTGGGCTTTCCAGGGCTTGAGCGTCTCCGGCGACCAGCGCTCCAGCCGGGATTCGAAGCGGTACACCTGCCCCAGCGCGCCCTGCGCCAGCAGTTTTTTCAAGGTCAGGAACTCGCCGTCCCAGCGGCGGTTCTGGTAGGTGGCCAGTGTCAGCCCCAGCTCCCTGGCCCGGTCCACCAGCGCCTGCCCCTGCGCCGCCGTCACCGCAAACGGCTTGTCAACGACGACGGCCAGCCCGGCGTCCAGCGCGGCGTGGGCCAAGGGAGCGTGGGTGGCCGGCGGCGTGCCGAGGACGGCCAGGTCAAGGTCCCTGGCCGGCCCGGGCCCTCCCCCCAGCAGCTGCTCCGGTGTGTCCACGATTCGGGCCCCCGGGTAGCGTGACCTAGCCTGTGCCTGGCGCCCGGGATCCGAGGTGACGATGACGTCCAGCGAATAGCGCGGGTTGGTGGCTATGGCGGGGGCGTGGAAGACGCTGCCGGCAAGGCCGAAGCCGACGACGGCGGTACGGATGGGTCGCATGACTGCCACCTTACGCCGCGGCCGGGCAACCGCGAACGGCGCACTGCCGGACTCTATGCGCCCACTCCCGACGGATTCGCCAACGGGCTCTCCGTGTACCCCCGGCACCGCGCCTACGTTGACACGCTCGGCGCCCGGGGCGGGATCGTCGGCATCGGTATTTTTCGAGTTCCTGGCCGGCGACCCCTTCCTGCTCGAAGGCGTGGTTACCGCCGGTGGCATTCTGCAGTGGGATCCGCTGACGTTCCGGTCCTAACCCCCGTCAGTGGGACTTGCGGCTCTCGATGAGGTCGCGGACCGCGGGGAACAGCGGGTGGTCCGCGGACAGCCCGGTGATCTTGGTGGCCGCGTCGTCTGCGGGGTGGTCCCTGATGATCTGCGCCAGCTCGGCGGCCTCGGCATCCCCCGGATCGTCGAAGCCCAGCGCCGACTCCATTGCCCGAATGAGCGCCTTGGGATGCACGCCGCGCTCGGCCAGCTCGGCGGCAGGCCCCACGAAGCGTTCATGCCGTCCCAATTTGCGCAGCGGCGCCCGGCCCACGCGGACAACGGTATCCGGCAGGTACGGGTTGGAGAACCGGCGGAGGATTTTCTGAACGTAGGCCTCCTGCGCCGCGGCGTCGAACTCGTGCTTGGCCACCAGGAGCTCCTTGGTCTCCTCCAGGACCGCCCGGACCTGTGCCGCCACCGCTGGATCGGCCATCGCGTCGGAGATCTTTTCCAGTCCCGCCGCGTAGCCGAAGTAGGCGGTGGCGGCGTGGCCGGTGTTGACCGTGAACAGCTTGCGTTCGATGTATGGCGCCAGGTTGTCCACGAACGTGGCTCCCGGAATGTCCGGCTCGACCCCCCGGAACGGCGTCCGGTCGATGACCCATTCAAAGAACGTCTCAACGCTCACGTCCAGGCCTTGGCCCGGCTCCTGGTTGGGCACAATCCGGTCCACCGCCGTGTCCGCAAACACGGCGGCGGAGGCAATCTGCACCGGGTCCGATGTGCCGAGGGCAAGGATCTCCCGGTGCAGGATGTCCGTGGCATTGATGGCGTTCTCGCAGGCCATCACCTGCAGCGAGGGCAGATCCGCGGACCGGGCGGCGATGCCGCGGGCAATCACCGGGGCCACGAATTTGAGGATGTGCGGGCCCACCGCGGTGGTGACGATGTCCGCCGTCGCAATCTCTGCGATGACCTCCGCCTCTTGCGAGCGGGAATTCAGGGACTGGTAGTTGTCCACGGTCCGGACCGTGGCATCCTCACCGACCTCGTGGACGTTGTAGCTGGGCGTGGCGGCCAGCTGGTCGATCAGCGCGTCCGCCACGTCCGCGAAGATGAGTTCGTACCCGGCGTTGTGCAGGAGCAGTCCGACGAACCCGCGGCCGATGTTGCCGGCCCCAAAATGGACCGCCTTCACGATGCGTTCACCTTTCCGAAGAGGTCAAGCACTTCCTCAACCGAAGTGGCGGCATCCAGCCTGGCCACCTGCTCCTTGTCGGTGAAGACCCGGGCGATCGAGGCGAGAATGGCCAGGTGCTCGTTGTTCACGCCGGCCACGCCGACGACGAACTTCACCTGCTTTCCGCCCCAATCGATGCCCTCCGGGTAGCACACGATCG
>JBBRKU010000456.1:0-2819 GCA_038231735.1 Actinomycetales bacterium
ACTACATTGACATCTACCAGTTCCACCACGTGGACCGGAATACGCCGTGGGATGAGATCTGCAGGCTCTTGAAGTCGCGGTCCAGCAGGGCAAGGTGCTGTATTCGGGGAGCAGTAACTTTGCCGGCTGGCACATTGCGCAGGCGCAGGAGGCGGCCATCCGACGGCGCTATAACGGGCTTGTCAGCGAGCAGTCCATCTACAACCTGCTCACGCGCAATGTGGAGCTGGAGGTCATTCCGGCGGCGCAGCAGTACGGGCTTGGCCTGATTCCATGGTCGCCGTTGCACGGCGGGCTGCTGGGCGGGGTGCTGAAGAAGGAACGCAAGGGTGTCCGCCGCTCGGAGGGCCGGGCGGCGGCAACGCTGCAAAGCCATCAGGAGCAAATCCAGCAGTACGAGGATTTTGCTGACGAACTGGGGCACGAGCCCGGCGATGTGGCACTGGCATGGCTGCTGCACCAGCCGGCGGTCACGGCGCCGATCGTGGGGCCGCGGACGCAGGAGCAGCTGGACGCGGCCATCCGCGCCCTGGATGTGCTGCTGGACTCGGCGGCGCTGGACCAGCTGGACAAGATCTTCCCGGGCCACCGCACCGCCCCTGAGGACTACGCCTGGTGAGCGGCCTGGGGTGCGGCCCTGCAGCTACCGGGTGACGTCGAGCGTGCGGACGTCGTACTGGGCGAACGACTCATCGGACGTTAGGACCGCCATTCCCTCGGCCTGGGCCTGGGCGATCAGGAGCCGATCGAACGGGTCGCGATGCAGGAATGGGAGGTTCTCGAGCCGCTGCAGATGACTGTCCGCGATATTCAACCGCTGCAACCCGGAGGTTTGTATCACGTCATACAGCTCAGGAACCGCTCCCAACTTCTTCAGGGAAACCTTGATGGCTATCTCCCACAAGGTCGCCACTGACACCGCCACGGATTCGGCGTCGAGCACCGCCTCGCGAGCCGTCGGACCAAATTTGGCATCGTCGTCCAGCATCCACAACAGAGCATTGGTATCCAGCAGTATCCGCATCAGCTATGAACCGGTGCTCTGCCCGAAGAGTTCCTCAATCTGGCCGTCTGCGCCGTCATAGTCCGACGCGTATACAATCCTGCCCGCCATTGCTCCGAAGAGCTGCTTCCGGAGCCCCTTCCGGTCCGGCACCAGCAGAAAACGGTTCACTCCAGGACCGCGCCTGGTGATCACGACCTCTTCGCCTCGTTGGGCCGCATCCAGAAGTTTGGAGAGGTTGGTTTTGGCCTCGTGAACGTTTGCCGTTGTCATCTAGCTATTATAGCTAGGACCGTTCGGTCATGCCTATGGCCCGGCGGAACCGAACGGCGGTGGCCGACCGGGGATTTCGCCCCTCAGCTGACGGAAACCTGTCCGTGGCTGACGTCCCAGCGCCTATCAAGCCGGACGTTTTCCAGCATCCTGCGGTCGTGCGAGACCAGCAGCAGGGCGCCGTCGTAGCTTTCCAGCGCCTCTTCAAGCTGTTCGATGGCGGGCAGGTCCAGGTGATTGGTCGGTTCGTCCAGCACCAACAGGTTCACACCGCGGGCCTGCAGCAGCGCCAGCGAGGCGCGAGTACGTTCGCCGGGTGAGAGGCTTCCGACCGTTCCGGCGACCTGGTCCGCCTTCAGCCCGAACTTGGCCAGAAGCGTCCGGGCCTCGGCGCTGGCCATGTCCGGAACGCAGGCTTCGAAGGCGGTACCGAGGGTTTCTGTCTCGGCCAGCTGACCCCGGACCTGGTCGATCTCGCCGATGGCGACGCTGGCACCCAGGCTGGAGTCGCCGTCGTCGGGCCGCTCATGTCCCAGCAGGAGCCGAAGCAGGGTGGACTTGCCCGCACCGTTGGGCCCGGTGATGCCGATCCGCTCCCCGGCGTTGACCTGCAGGGAGACCGGACCGAGCGTGAAGGCGCCACGCCGGGCCGTGGCGTTGTTCAGGGTTGCCACCACCGAACTGGAGCGCGCGGCGGCGCCGATGCTGAACTGGAGCTGCCAATCCTTGCGCGGCTCCTCCACCTCATCGAGCCGGGCGATCCGGGACTCCATCTGGCGGACCTTCTGGGCCTGCTTTTCGGAGGATTCCATGCTGGCCCGGCGTCGGATCTTGTCATTGTCCGGGGCCTTGCGCATCGCGTTGCGGACGCCCTGCGAGCTCCACTCGCGCTGGGTCCGCGCGCGGGAAACCAGATCCGCTTTCTTGTCCGCGAAGTCCTCGTAGGCCTCGCGGGCGTGCCGCCGCGCGACGGCCCGCTCCTCCAGGAAGGCATCATAACCGCCGTCGTAGACGGCCACCCTGTTCTGCGCCAGGTCCAGCTCCACCACGGTGGTCACGCAGCGGGCCAGGAATTCGCGGTCGTGGGAGACCAGGACGGCGCCGCCGCGCAGCCCCTGGACGAACGCTTCCAGCCGGGCCAGTCCGTCGAGGTCCAGGTCATTGGTCGGCTCGTCCAGCAGCACGATGTCGAAGCGGCTCAGCAGCAGGGCGGCGAGCGCCACGCGGGCCGCCTGACCGCCGGAGAGCCCGGACATGTCCGCGTCCGGGCCAATGGCCAGGCCCAGGTCGGCCAGCACGGCGGGGATCCGGTCCTCCAGGTCCGCGGCGCCGCTGGCCAGCCAGTGGTCCAGTGCGACGGCGTAATCATCGTCGGCACTCCTGCCCCCAGTTCCGAGGGCCTCGGCACTGGCTTCCATGGCCGCGGTGGCAGCCGCTGCACCGGTGCGGCGGCCGATGTAGGCAACCACGGATTCCCCGGGCGTCCGCTCGTGCTCCTGCGGGAGCCAGCCGATGAACGCGTCCGACGGCGCCTTGCTGACCG
>JBBRKU010000457.1:0-2793 GCA_038231735.1 Actinomycetales bacterium
CGGGCATCCACCGTCCGCCATAGGAGCCGAAGTACGGCCCCGGCGCATGGCGCAGCCGCGCCGCGCCATCGGTGCCATCCGCGCCGCCCAGAAAGGCGTCCACCGGGCTCTGGTTCTGCTCTGACGAAGCTGCTGGTGTGCTGGCCATCAGTCCGACCGTCCTGTCCTGGTTACTTGTTCAATGAGTGGCTTGCTGTGCCGGCTGGAACCCCGGGCATGGGCCGTGCGGGGCCTGCCCCGGCGGCTGGTTTCACCGCGCGCCCGCGGACTTGAATTCGGCGATCCGTTCCCGCGGCGTCGCGTCGCTGACCAGCGCCTCACCCACCAGAATGGCATGCGCCCCGTGGGCGACGTAGTGGCTGACGTCCGCGGAGTCGCGGACACCGGACTCGGCCACGACCACCGCTCCGGCGGGGATGAGCCCGGCCAGCGAGCCGAAAACGGACCTGTCCACGTCCAGGGTCTTGAGATTGCGCACATTCACGCCGATGATCCGGGCTCCGGCGGCGACGGCACGCCGCACCTCTTCCGCGGTGTGCGTCTCCACCAGGACGTTCATTCCCAGCTCGTGTCCCAGGGCCAGGAATTCGCGCAGCTGGGCATCGGTCAGCGCGGCCACAATCAGCAGGATCAGGTCCGCGCCATGGGCCCGGGCCTCCCAGATCTGGTAGGCGTCGACGGTGAAGTCCTTGCGCAGCAGCGGAACGTCGACGGCGGCGCGGACCGCATCGAGGTCCGCCAGCGAGCCGCCGAACCGGCGTTCTTCGGTGAGCACGCTGATCACGGAGGCACCGCCGTCGGCATATTCCCGGGCCAGGGCGGCCGGATCCGCGATGGCGGCCAGGTCCCCTTTGGAGGGGCTGCGGCGCTTCACCTCGGCGATCACGCGCAGGCCAGCCCGCTGCGGATCCCCGCCGCCCAGGGCGCTCCAGGCATCCCGGGCGGGTGGGTGGCCCGCAATCGCTTCCTGCAGCTGCGCCAGGCTCACCGTCTGCCGGCGGAGCGCAAGGTCCTCTCTGACCCCGGCAATGATGTCATCGAGAACGCTCACGCTCAGTGACCGCTGTTGTTCAGTTTGCTGCCGCCCACGCCATAGCCCATGGCGCGCATCACGAAGCCGGCGCCGAGGCCGAGCACCATGATGATGATTCCGATGATGAAGACAACGGTGGCAGCCGGGCCGATCACGAATGCCACCGAGCTGATCAGCGAACCAACCAGCATCACGGTCACGCAGGTCCACGCTGCCGGGCTGTTGCCGTGGCCAAGCTCGGAGCTATGAGACAGATCCTCGGTCGCCATTGCAGGCTGGCTGTTGGTTGCTGTCTTGTTACTCATGGTGAATCTCCCTCGCTATGGATACTGCTTACATTCTGCCATTAGTCGCGCGGTAATCCGCACCCGATGGCGCCCTAGGACGTCGGGTCTTTGCCCCGGCTGAGCTGGTCCCAGCTGTCGATGTCATCCAGCGGTTCATCGGTACCTTCGTCCGCACCGCTGCCGGTGCCCGGGTCCGCTCCCTGGGCCTGCCCCGGAGCCTGCCCCGGACCCTCCGCCGCGGTCGCGGCCGGGTCGTATTTGGTCCGCTGCGTCCAATTCCGTCCGAACAGGCCGATCAGGGCCGCGGCCACCGCCAGCACGACGGCGGCCGCGACGGCGACAGCCGGAAACGCCGTCGTCGCCGCCTCCGCGGGGACGCCGGTGACCCCGGTGGCCGTTCCGACCGGGCCTGCGGCGGCGCCCTGCGGATCCACCAGCACGGCGACCGAGGAGGCCACGATGCCCACCGCACTCAGCAGCACGATCACCGCCGCCACAATCCGGGCCACCCGGCCCGCAATCGAGGAGGCCAGCGCGCCCGCCAACGCCACCAGGGCCAGGGCGGTGACCGCCGTGGCCGCCTTGCTGCCGGCGACGTTGAGGTCCGCCTGCTGCACCACACCCTGGGCCAGCTTTACATGCACCCAGGTCTGCGTCGTGGTGCCGAAAACCACCAGCGAGCTGGCCACGGCCAGCAGGATCAGCGAGGATTTGCGCTTCCAGCGCGGCAGGCCAGTGCCGGGGTGATGTTGTCCGGCCGGACCGTTCTCGGCTAGGGTCTGCTTCTTCTTTTCGGGGCTGCTCATAGCGCCTCCACCATTCCTGCCGGCTTGTCCGCACCGGCTCTGATGTCCCGCAGCGAAGCCGCCGCGTGCACGGCGCGCAGCGGGGCTGCGGCCTTATTGACGGATTCCTGCGCCTCCATGGCGCTGTCCGAGTCGGCGACGATGCCGCCGCCTGCCTGCACGTAGGCGCGGCCGTCGCGCAACAGCGCGGAGCGGATGGCGATGGCCATGTCCATGTCCCCGGCGAAGTCGAGGTAGCCCACTACTCCCCCGTAGATCCCCCGCCGGTGGGGTTCCAGCTGGTCCAGCAGCCGCATCGCCCGCGGTTTCGGAGCCCCGGAGAGCGTGCCCGCCGGGAAGGTCGCGGCCAGCACGTCGTAGGCTGTGTGCTGCGGGGACAGCGTCCCGACGACGGTGGAGACCAGGTGCATGATGTGGCTGAACCGCTCCACCTCCATGAACTGCGTGACATCCACCGTTCCCGGTAGGCAGACCTTGGAAATGTCGTTGCGGGCCAGGTCCACCAGCATCAGATGCTCGGCGCCTTCCTTCGCATCCGCCACCAGTTCCTCGGCCAGGGCCTTGTCCGCTTCGACGGTTTTGCCGCGCGGGCGGGAGCCCGCGATCGGGTGCGTGATGACCTCATCGCCGGTCACCGTGACCAGGGACTCCGGCGAGGAGCCGACGA
>JBBRKU010000458.1:0-2790 GCA_038231735.1 Actinomycetales bacterium
AATGGGGCGGCGACACCTACCCGCTGATTCCGGGCCACGAGATTGTCGGCCGGGTGAGCCGCGTCGGTTCCACCGTGACACGCTTTTCCGCGGGGGACACCGTGGGCGTTGGCTGCATGGTGGACTCCTGCCGGGAATGTGAAAGCTGCCTGGAGGGCCTGGAGCAGTACTTCGAACAGGGCATGACCGGCACGTACGGCGCGGTGGATAAGCGGCACGACGGCGAGATCACCCAGGGCGGCTACTCGACCAGCATCGTGGTCGACCAGCACTACGTGCTGCGCGTGCCCGCCAATCTGGACCCGGCCGCCGTCGCACCCCTGCTCTGCGCCGGCATCACAACGTACTCGCCGCTGCGCTACCTTGACGTGGAGCGGGGTGACGCCGTCGGCGTGATCGGGCTGGGCGGCCTGGGACATATGGCCGTCAAACTGGCCAAGGCGATGGGTGCACGCGTCACCGTCTTCACCACCTCCGCCGCCAAGGCCGACGACGCCCGCGCCCTGGGTGCCGACGCCGTCGTCGTTTCCTCGAACGAGGACCAGATGGCGGGGGCCCGCCAGAGCCTCAACGCCATCATCGATACCGTCGCCGCCCAGCACGATATCAACACCTACCTGCGCACGCTCAAGCGCGACGGCGCCCTGATCCAGCTGGGACTTCCGCCGGAGGAGATGCCGGCCGTGAACCCGGGCGCGCTGATCCGCAAGCGGCTGGCGTACGGCGGATCCATGATCGGCGGCATCGAGGAAACCCAGGAGATGCTGGATTTCTGCGCCGAACACAACGTGGTCTCCAGCATTGAGCTGGTCGGTGCGGACCAGCTCAATGAATCCTATGACCGGATGGTGGCGGGCGACGTGAAGTACCGCTTCGTACTGGACGCCTCGACCATCTGACGCCTCGACAACCAGGGAGCAATCGTGAGCACACTCTTCACCCGCATCATCAACGGTGAGATCCCCGGCCGCTTCGTCTGGAAGGACGACGTGGCGGTGGCGTTCCTGACGATCGGCCCGCTGACCGACGGCCACACGCTGGTGGTCCCGCGCCAGGAAGTGGACCGCTGGACCGATGTGCCCGCGGAGCTCCTGACCCAGCTGACAACGGTGGCGCAGACCATCGGGCGGGCTCAGGTGGAGGCTTTTGGCTCCCCCCGGGCGGGGCTGACGATTGTGGGTTTCGAGGTGGAGCACCTGCATCTGCACGTCTGGCCGGTCAACTCCATGGCGGACTTCGACTTTGGCCGGGTGGACCACAACCCGGACCCGGCCAGGCTGGATAAGAGCGCGGAGCGGCTCCGCGAAGTGCTGCGTGCCGCCGGGCACGGGGAGTTCGTGCCGGAAAGCTGAGCGACTCCGCCGAAACCGGCGGATGCCGCAGATACGGACAGATGCCGTGGATCCATCCGGGGCGCCGGTCCGTATCTGCGGCAGATGCGCCCCATCAGTCGGGGAAACGCGTCCAAAGCCTCGGTCCGGCGGGCGCCAGGACATCTCCGGGCCCAATGCCATGGCTACCGTCGCCGTCGGCAAAGTCGGCGCAGAAGAACCCTGCCCGCGCCGCCACCCGCTCGCTGGCTGTGTTGCCCGGCAGCGTCCACAGTGCGGCGTAGGGGGCGCCGGATTCCAGCGCCCAGCCGGAGAGCGCGGCGGCGGCCGCGGTGGCAGCGCCCCGGCCGCGGCCGGCGGGCAGCAGCGCGTAGAAGATTTCCGGGGCATCGTCCGTGTTCTTGATCCCGGCCGTCCCCAGCGCGGCGCCGTCCAACTCCACTACGTAGCGGGCCGCGTGTCCGTCGGTGGACTGGGATTGGGAACGGACAATGCGCTCCCGCGCCTGTTCTCCGGAGAGTGCCGGCGGGTAGAAGGTCCACGCGACCACGTCGTCGCAGTCGGAGAGCGCACGTTCCAGAGATTCGTCCCCGGGCCCGATGCGGCGCAGCAGGAACCGTCCGGCGGCAAGCGCGGGCGGCGGAAGCCGGATTGGCGTCAGGGGAGGGATGGGCAACGGGACCTCAGACCGGGGCCAGGGCCTGGTTGAGCGCCACCCGGATCCGCTTCTCGGACACCGAGTACGCCGTGCCGAGCTCGACGGCGAACAGGCTCACCCGCAGCTCCTCGATCATCCAGCGCACCTGCGCCAGCGCGCCGCGGTAACCAGCGGCGAAACCGCTGACCGGCACCAGGGCGGCGAGGGCGTCGTCGTACTCATCCTCGAGCCGCTGCACCGAGGCCATGTTCAGGCCGTCGCGCTGGACGTTGGTGGGCAGCTTCTCCAGGCGCCGCTCGATGGCGGCCAGGTAGCGCGGGAGCTGGCTGAGCTGCGCATAGCCCGTTTTGGCCACGAAGCCGGGGTAGACCAGCCGCTCCAGCTGTGACTTGATGTCATTCAGGGCGGAGATCAGGGCCAGGCTGGTGGTTCCCTTGAGCTGTTTTTCAATCCTTCGAGCGCTGGCCAGGATACGTTCGACGACGGCGGTGACGCTGAAGACGGTGTCGATCAGTTCCGCGCGGACCACCTCATACAGCGCGTCGAAGTCTGCCTCCGACCATGGCAGGGCCTCCGGGGTCAGCTTGTCAACGGCGGCAAGCGTGCAGTCCGCGATCAGCGAGCCGACGCTGCCATGCGGGTTCTGGCTGAAGGTCAGCTTTTCCTTGTTGCTCAGGTGTTCCAGCACGTAGCGGTCCGGGGAGGGCACGCGCAGGGCCAGCAGCCGGATGACCCCGCCGCGCATGACGGCCAGCTGCTCCGCCTGGGTCTGGAAGATGCGCAGGGCCGCCGCGCCGCCCT
>JBBRKU010000459.1:0-2776 GCA_038231735.1 Actinomycetales bacterium
CTGGCGGTGCTGGGGCAGTTCCCCGGCGTCGTGGCCCAGGCCGCGGACTTCCGCGAGCCGCACCGCGTGGCGCGGCATCTGGAGGTCATCGCCGGGGCATACCACCGCTGGTACGACGCCTGCCGCGTGGCGCCGGTGGGGGACGAGGACATTACGGACGTCAACCGCACCCGGCTCTGGCTCAACGACGCCACCGGCCAGGTGCTGGCCAACGGCCTGGGACTGCTGGGTGTGTCCGCACCGGAGCGGATGTAGGCCATGTCCGCACAAGCATCCGTTCCCGCGGCCGGGTCCGAAGTGGCCCCCCCTGCCGGGTCCGAACTGGCTCCGGCGTGGTTGCCCTGCCCCGCCGATGTCAACGACCTCACCCCGGCCCTCTGGGCACGCGACGTCGAACGCGGCCAGGGCGGCCAGCTCACCGTCTCCGGCGTTCCGGTCGGCGAACTGAAGGCGCAGTTTGGCACCCCGCTGTTCGTGGTCTCCGAGTCGGATTTCCGGGCCCGGGCGCGGGCCTTCAAGGACGCCTTTGATGACGCCTTCGCCGATGTCTGCGGGGGCGTGGACGTCTATTACGCAGGCAAGTCCTTCCTCTGCACGGAGATTGCCCGCTGGGTGGACAGCGAGGGGCTGCGCCTGGACACCTGCACCGGCGGCGAGCTGGCCGTCGCCGCCCGGGCGGGGCTGAGCGGGGACAAGCTGGGCCTGCACGGCAACAATAAGTCGGATGCGGAAATCAACCGGGCGCTGGACATGGAACTGGGCCGGATTGTGGTGGACAGCCTGGCGGAACTGGACCGGGTTGCCGCGATCGCGGCCGGACGCGGCGAGCGGGCCAAGGTCATGCTGCGCCTGACTCCGGGCGTCCATGCGCATACGCACGAGTTTATCGCGACAGCCCATGAGGATCAGAAGTTCGGCCTCTCCATGGCAGCGGACGCCGGGATCAGCGCCGCGGAGCAGGCGGTGGCGGCGGCTGCAGCCCACCCGGGCATCGACCTGCTGGGCCTGCACTGCCACATTGGCTCCCAGATCTTCGAGCCGGAGGGCTTCGAACTGGCGGCCGAGCGGCTGCTGACGTTCCTGGCCGCCGTGGAGCAGAAGTACGCGATTGTGCTGCCGGAACTGGACCTTGGCGGCGGCTACGGCATTGCCTACACCGCTGCCGACACGCCGCGGCCCGCCGCGGAAATCGCCAAGGCGATGGCCGCCGTCGTCCGCGCCACCTGCGCCCGGCTGGGAATCAAGGCTCCGCGGATCTCCATTGAGCCGGGCCGCGCGATCGCGGGCAGCAGCACGTTCACACTGTATGAAACCGGCACCCTGAAGACGGTCAATGTTGAGCTCCCCGGCCAGGCGTTGGCCGACGACGGCGCTCCCGGCTCCGCTGCGCCGGCGGAGGCGGGCGCGGGGCAGGTTACGCGGCCGCGGCGCTATGTGTCGGTGGATGGCGGCATGAGCGACAACGCCCGTCCGGTGCTCTACGACGCGGATTACTCGGCCGTTCTGGCCAGCCGGGCCTCCGCCGCGGGGCCCGCGCTGTCCCGCGTGGTGGGCAAACATTGCGAGAGCGGGGACATTGTTGTTAGAGATGTATATCTGCCCGAAGACGTGGCGGCGGGGGATCTGCTTGCTGTTCCTGGGACCGGTGCGTACTGCTGGGCACTGGCCAGCAACTACAACTATGTCCCGCGGCCGCCGGTGGTCGCCGTCCGTGACGGGGCAGCCCGCCTGATCGTGCGGGGCGAAACCGAAGACGACCTGCTGGCACGCGATATAGGGGCTTGACACCTTGCATAACAACCCGTTGCTTAACAACCCGCTTAACAACCCGACTGAATTTACTACCGGGACACGGACACTGAAGGTTGCCCTGCTGGGCTGCGGCAACGTCGGGTCCCAAGTCGCCCGGATCCTGCTGGCGGACGCGGACGCACTGGCTGCCCGCACCGGCGCCCGGCTGGAACTTACCGGCATCGCGGTGCGCAATCCGGATGCACCGCGCGAGGCTGAGCTGCCGCGGGAACTGTTCACCACCGATGCGGAGGCTCTGGCCCGGGACGCGGACATCGTGATCGAGCTGATGGGGGGCATCGAACCGGCCCGCTCGCTGATCCTGACCGCCATCGAGCACGGCGCCTGCGTGGTCACCGGCAACAAGGCGCTGCTGGCCGCGGACGGGCCCACCTTGTACGAAAAGGCGGATGCCGCCGGGGTGCAGCTATCCTACGAGGCCGCCGTCGCCGGGGCCATCCCGATCCTGCGCCCCATCCGGGACAGCCTGGCCGGGGACCGGATCACCCGGGTGCTGGGCATCGTCAACGGCACTACCAACTTCATCCTGGACCAGATGGATTCCACCGGCGCGCAGTTCGAGGACGCGCTGAAGGAGGCGCAGCGGCTCGGGTACGCGGAGGCGGATCCGACGGCGGACATCGAGGGTTACGATGCGGCCGCGAAGGCCGCCATCCTGGCCTCGCTGTCCTTCCACACACGGTTCGCGCTGGAAAACGTGCACTGCCAGGGCATCACCGGCGTCACCGCCGCGGACATCGCCGCGGCCAAGGATGCCGGATTCGTGATCAAGCTGCTGGCCATCGCGGAAAAGCTGACGGTGGACCGCGGCAATGGCACGGTCGAGGAGGGCGTGAGTGTGCGCGTGCACCCCACGCTGCTGCCGCGCGAGCACCCGCTGGCCGCCGTCCGCGGAGCCTTCAACGCCGTCTTCATCGAGGCCGAATCTGCCGGTGAGCTGATGTTCTACGGCCAGGGCGCCGGC
>JBBRKU010000460.1:0-2772 GCA_038231735.1 Actinomycetales bacterium
GCGCGCTGCCATTCCTCCGGCAGCAGCGGCCGGTGGATCTGCCGGTAGGACTCCGCCAGGCTGGGGAAACGCTCGCGCGCGGCAATCGCCGGAGGTAGGGGGTCCGGAAGTGTGTCCAGGTCCACGGCGTCCAGCACGGCCGCGACCACTTTCTGGATCCTCCAGCTGGTCAGCTTGGCCGTGGCGGGGTAGACCGGAACGGGCCGCTGCGCCTTGAAATCCGCCTCCTGGCCGGCCAGCTCATCGTCCGGCAGCAGCTCATAGTCCGGACTCGTGAGGTTGCGGTCGCGGTTGTACAGCGTGACCTTGCCGGAGAAGAGCGCGAGCACGCCCGGTTTGAGCTGGCTTTCCGCCGAGAAGTTGTTGAAGAACGTGATTTTGAGGCTCAAGCCCGAGTCGTCCGTGACCACAATGTCCTGGATGAACCCCTTGCGCTCACGCATCCGCCGGCGCGGCTGCTGCTTGAGCACGCGCGCCAGAATGGTGACATCCTCATTCAGCGGCACCTGGTCGATCGGCGTCAGCTCGCCCCGGTTCAGGTAGCGGCGGGGGAAGTAATTCAGCAGCTCGCCCACGGTGGTCAGGCCCAGGTGCTTTTTCACCGGCCCTGCGGACTTCGGGCTGATCAGCCGGTCCAGCGGCAGGGCGAACTCGGCCGGCCCGTCGGTGGCGCGGCTAGCGGCGCTCATGGGCATCTGGCCAAACGGCGTCGGGTCGTTCTGGCGCACCGCCGGCGCCAACGCCGCTGAAGGAAACGCCGCGATGGTCGACGGGGGCGGGCAGGGCTGCGGAGACGATGACGGCCTGGTGCGCGGCCAGATCATCAAGGGGCGCCACCTCGTTCCGCTCGGCCAGCGCGTCCGCGGCTGCCATCGCGTCGCGGGTGGCTGTATTCAGCTGGGTCACGCTGATGTTGATCGGTTCCCCGATGGCTCGGATGGTGGACAGCGCCGGTTCCTGCTCGGGAACGTGGACGTGCACGCGCCAGCGGTAGCCGCCGTCGGGATGCTCCACCTCGGAAACGGCCGTCATGATCACCGACTCCCCCAGCTCATCGAGCTGCGCCCGCAGTCCAGCGGCATCCAGGGGCGAGAGATTGATGGTGCACATGACCTCCACACCCCCGACCGCCGGCATGTCCGCGTGGATGTGCGGGTCCTGGACGTCGTAGCCGGACAGACCGTCAAGCAGTTCGTCCTGCAATTCCTGGCCCAGCAGCACCGACCGGAGGCAGTCCAGCACCAGCAGCAGCCCGACGCCGCCGGCGTCCACCACATGGGCATCCCGCAGCGCGTCGAGCTGATTTTCGGTCTGCACCACGGCTTCCACTGCGGCCTGGACGGCGGCATCAAGGGTGAGCGCAAGGGTGTGGTTGCTGTCATCGCCGCTCTGGGAAGAGTGCACCGTCGAGGCGGCACGCGCGCTGGCCTCCAGCACGGAGAGCATTGTGCCGGGCATGGGATCACTGAGCGCGGACCAGGCCCGGATCTGCGCGCGCTGCAGCCCGGCGGCCAGCAGCGGCCCGCTCAGCCGGGATGCTCCGGCCAGCGGCTCGGCGAATGCGGCAAGGAAGACGGAGAACAGGGTGCCGGAATTGCCCCGGGCCTCCTCCATGGCCGCCCGGCTGGCCACCGCCAGCACCGCGCCGACGTCCGGATTGTCCATCTCGTGGATGGCACGGCAGGCCGAGCGGACCGTGAGGTAGAGGTTGGTGCCGGTGTCGCCGTCCGCCACCGGAAAGATGTTGATCGCGTTCAGCCGGTCGCTGTGGTTGCCCAGCGTCTCCTCGCACTTGGCCAGCCAGCGCCGTACTGCATGCGCGTTAGCGGCAATCTTAGAGTGCAAAGTGATCCCATCCCACGGTATTTGATCCCGCTGTATCCCCAGCTTTACCGGCCACGGTCACCGGCGGAACGTTGGCACCGCCGGGCAATACAGAGCCTATCGCAGTGAAGCCCGGCGGCAACTGAACCTGGGCCGGAAATGTGGACAGCAGGCCGTGGTCCTCTCCTCCACCCAGCACCCAGTCCAGCGGATCAACGCCCAGCAGCGCGGCCGTTTCGCGTACCGGCTCCGCCAGTTCCTGCAGCGCTTCGGGGTCCAGGTCGACGACGACGCCACTTGCCTTGGCAAGGCGTCCGGCATCACGGACCAGGCCGTCGGAAATGTCCAGCATGGCCGTGGCTCCGGCTTTTGCCGCGGCCGGGCCGGCAGCCAGCGGCGGGCGCGGGCGGCAGAAGATCCCGACGGCGGCCTGCTGCTCCACGCCGAATTCGGCTGCGGGCACATCGCTTTCCAGCAATGCCCAGCCCGCCGCCGCGTGGCCCACCGTTCCGGCCAGCGCCACCACGTCTCCGGGCTGCGCGCCGGTTCGGAGCACCGGTTCCCGCCCCTCGAGGGACCCCAGCACAGCTGCCGTCACGACGATCTCGCCGCCCCCGGACAAATCGCCGCCTGCCACCGAGCAGTCCGGGGCACCCAACTCGTTGATGGCGGCGGTGAGGCCGTCCGCCAGTTCCTCTACCCAGGCCACCGGCGTGGCCGGCGGGATGGTCAGGCTGACCACAATGCTGGTGGCCACGCCGCCCATGGCGTTGATGTCGCTCAGGTTCTGCGCCGCGGCCTTCCACCCGACGTCGTATCCCGTGGTCCGGTATCCGTTCGGCCACAACAGCCGGAAGTCCTTGTCCTGTACGAGGGTGTCGATGGAAATCACCGTCCGGCCATCCGGCGCGGCGAGTATGGCGGCGTCATCACCCGGGCCCAGCAGGA
>JBBRKU010000461.1:0-2765 GCA_038231735.1 Actinomycetales bacterium
ATCAAGAAGGCCTACCGCAAGCTGGCCCGCAAGTACCACCCGGACACCAATTCCGGGGACGCGGCGGCGGAGAAGACCTTCAAGGACGTCTCCGAGGCGTATTCGGTGCTTTCCGATGCGGAAGACCGCGAACAATATGACGCGATCCGGGCGATGGGCGGCGGTGCCAGATTCAGCGCCGGCGGTGCCGGAGCCCAGGGATCCGCGGGCTTCGATGACCTGTTCGGCGGGCTTTTCAACGCCCAGCGGGGCGGAGCCCAAAGCGCCCGCAGCCGGCGTCCGCAGGGATTCGATGCCTCCGGGCTGCCGCCGGAGTTTGCGGATCTGTTCGGCGGGGGCGGCTTTGGCGGTTACCAGCCGCCGCCCAGCAAGGGCGCGGACCGCACCGCGTCGACCAGCATTTCCTTTGGCGGCTCGATCCGCGGCACCACGATAGGTCTGCGCGAGCCCTCCGGCGAAGTGATTGATGTCAGGATCCCCGCCGGAATCAAGGACGGGCAGAAAGTGCGCGTCCGCGGCAAAGGCCAGCCCGGCGCGGCCGGTTCCGGGGACCTCATGGTCACCGTCAATGTCAAGCCGCATGATTTTTTCATCCGCGACGGCAACAACATCCGGATCCACGTCCCCGTCACTTTCCCGGAGGCCGCGCTGGGGGCGGACATCACGGTGCCGACCATTGCGGGCGACCACGTCAGGGTCCGGGTGGCCGCGGGCACCCCGTCCGGGCGCACCTTGCGGGTCAAGGGCAAGGGAGTGACGACGGCGAAAGCCACCGGTGATCTGTTGGTCACCATCGACGTGGCCGTGCCGCAGAAACTGAACAAGGAAGCCGAAGATGCCGTGCGGGCGTTCGCCGACGCGACCGCCGGAGGCGACCCCAGGTCAGAGCTGGCGGCGAAGGCGAAGCTGTAAACCGGCGGTCGCTGGTCGAGCTTGTCGAGACCGGTGATTGGCCAAGTGCAGGATTGAAAGGAGATGGACGATGGGATTTGATGCCAACGCCCCCATTTTCGTGATCTCCGTGGCGGCAGAACTGGCGGAAATGCACCCGCAGACCCTGCGCCAATACGACCGCCTTGGCATTGTTTCGCCCAGCCGCGCACCGGGGCGTTCACGCCGGTATTCCCAGCACGACGTGGACATGCTGCGCGAGGTCCAGCGGCTCTCCCAGGAGGGCGTATCGCTGGAGGGCATTAAGCGGATCCTGGAGCTGGAAAACCAGATCTCCGCCCTGCGATCGCGCGTAGCGGAGCTGACCGAGGATCTGGCCGCTGCCAATTTGGAGGCCCGGCGGAACGCTCCCGAAGTGGCACGCATCTTCGCCGCCGGCCTGGCCGGCGACGTTGTCTCCCTGGCCCGTGGCCAGCGTCCCCGCGCGCGGTCGCAGGCCGTCGTCGTGTGGCGCCCGCTGTCCTGACCCGAGTCCCGGGGCGCCGGTCCGCTATTCGCTGAACAGCCCTGCCAGGTCCTTGGCCGTGAGCGCTCCGCCCGCCATCGAATCCCCATTCATGACGTCGGCGAAGAGCTGCGACTTCTTGGCTTTCAGCGCCATTACCTTCTCCTCAATGGTGTCCTTGGCCACCAGCCGGTAGACCATGACGTTCTTCGCCTGGCCGATCCGGTGCGTGCGGTCCACGGCCTGCGCTTCGGAGGCGGGATTCCACCACGGGTCAAGGATGAAGACGTAATCCGCTTCGGTCAGGTTCAGACCGAAGCCGCCGGCCTTGAGGCTGATCAGAAACAGCGGGGCCGTGCCCGTTTTAAACTGCTCGACGACGGCGGACCGGTTGCGCGTGTTGCCATCGAGATAGCTGAACGCGATGCCCTCGGCGATGAGTCGCTGCCGGACCTTGTCCAGGAACCCGGTGAACTGGCTGAAAATCAGTGCGCGGTGGCCCTCGCCGATGACGTCTTCCAGCTGTTCAAAGAGCACATCCAGCTTGCTGGAGCGCACCGAATGCAGTTTCTCGTCCACCAGACTGACATCCAGGCTGAGCTGGCGCAGCAGGGTCAGCGACTGGAAGATGGTGAACCTGTTCTTGTTCACATCCTGGAGCAGGCCCAGAATCTTCTGCCGTTCGCGCTGCAGGTGCGTCTGGTAGACCTTGTGATGCCGCGGGTTCAGCACAACCTCCAGCACCTGTTCCTGCTTGGGCGGCAGATCGCTTATGACCTGCTCCTTGGTCCGGCGCAGCATCAGCGGGCGCACCCGGGAGCGCAGTTTGGCCAGCAGGGTGGCGTTGCCGGCTTTTTCAATCGGTTTCTGGTAGAACTCGGCGAACCGCTTCGGGCTGGGAAACAGCCCCGGAGCCACGATCGAGGTCAGGGTCCACAGCTCCATCAGGTTGTTTTCCATAGGTGTGCCAGTGATGGCCAGTTTGAACGGCGCCTCGAGTTTGCGCGCGCACTGGTAGGCCTTCGACTGGTGATTCTTCACGAACTGGGCCTCGTCGAGGATCAGCCCGGACCAGCTGTGCGCCGCATAGGACTCGAAGTCGATCCGGAACAGGGCGTAGGAGGTGACGACGATGTCCGTCCCGGCCAGCAGCTCCGCGGCGTCCAGGCCGCTCTTGGCGAACGTTTCACCGACGGCGGCCGTTTTCAGGCCGGGGGCAAAGCGAGCGGATTCCGCTTCCCAGTTCCCCACGACGCTCGTCGGCGCCACCACCAGGAAGGGGGGCGCGTCCGGGTTCTTTTCCTTCGCCTCGCAGATCAGGGCCAGGGTCTGGACCGTCTTGCCCAGCCCCATGTCGTCGGCCAGGCAG
>JBBRKU010000462.1:0-2764 GCA_038231735.1 Actinomycetales bacterium
GTTGGCAACGGTGACAGATCTGCCTGCCATCACATCCTCTATCAGCCGCGACAGGTTGGTCTTCGCGTCATGGATATTAATGGTCACGTCCACGACACCAGAGTAACTAGCTAAGTCTGGCTAAGTCTATGCCTGCGGGTTGCCCGGGGTCTCCTGGGAAAAAGTGGTGACTATGCGGCGGTGCGCAACACCTTTTTTCGTCGCCCACGACCGGGCGAAGGCCATCCTCCACCGCTCTGCTCGGCCGCGGGCGGCCTCGGTCGACCACCGAAAACTGACCACCTATGAATCCGACCCGCCGGCAGAACGGACGACACGCCGGATTCATTTGGTCACGGGCGGCCAAAAGTGGTCAGTTCTGAAAGGCCGGAGGCGCTCTTGGCCGTCATAGGCGCCGTCCAGCCCATCGTCGTGCACTGAGCGACGGCAGGCCCGGTCTCCCAGGAAGACGGCAGGCCTGGTCTCCCAGGAAAAGGTGCTGACTATGCGGCGGTCCACAACCCCTTTTTCGTCGCCCACGACGGGGCGAAGCCCCTACACCGCTCCGCTCGGCCGTGGCCGGCCCCCTTCGACCGCGGGGGCGGCAAGTGCGGGATACTTAATGGATGCAATCACCTGCAGAGGCCCGGCCCCGGAAAGTCATCCTGCTCGGCTCCACCGGTTCCATCGGCACCCAGGCGATCGACGTCGTCGACCGCGCCCTGCTGGAGGACGGCAGCCCGCGCTTTGAAATCATCGCGCTGAGCGCCGGCGGCGGAAATCTGGAACTGCTGGCCCGGCAGGCCGTGCACACCCGGGCGCGGGCCCTCGGAATTGCCGGCGGGAACGCCATGGAGCTCAAGGCCATGATCGACGACGCCGCACGCGCCGCCGGGCTGCAGGGGTACAGCCCCGAAATCATCGTCGGGCCCGATGCCTCCAGCCGGATCGCGGCCTGGACGGGGGCGGAAGGCGACGGTTCCGCCAACCCGAGGGCCGACGTCGTCCTTAACGGCATTACCGGCTCAATCGGTCTGGCTCCGACGCTGGCGGCGCTCAAGTCCGGTGCAACGCTGGCGTTGGCCAACAAAGAATCCCTGATCGTGGGCGGCAAGCTGGTCAAGGACGCGGCGGCGCCCGGGCAGCTGGTGCCGGTGGATTCGGAGCATTCGGCGCTGGCCCAGTGCCTGCGTTCGGGTACGGACCAGGAGGTGGACAGACTGGTCCTGACGGCCTCCGGCGGACCGTTCCGGGGAATGAACCGGGACCAGCTGCGGCATGTCACGCCGGCCCAGGCGCTGGAGCATCCCACCTGGGCGATGGGCCCGATGGTCACCACCAATTCGGCCACCCTGGTCAACAAGGGCCTGGAGCTGATCGAGGCGCACCTGCTCTTTGACGTGCCGCTGGAGCGGATCGACGTCGTCGTGCATCCCCAGTCCGTGGTGCATTCCATGGTGCAGTTTGTGGACGGGTCGACGCTGGCCCAGTGCTCGCCGCCGGATATGCGGCTTCCGATAGCCCTGGGCCTGAGCTGGCCGGAGCGCGTCCCGGACGCCGCGCTGGCCTGCGATTGGACCAAGGCGACCAGCTGGACGTTTGAACCGCTCGACGCGGCGGCCTTCCCCGCCGTCGAATTGGCCAAGGATGCCGCGAAGCAGGGGAGTACCTTCCCCGCCGTGTACAACGCCGCCAATGAGGAGGCGGTGTACGCCTTCCACGCCGGCAGGATCGGTTTCCTGGACATCGTGGAGACCATTGAAGCCGTTCTCAGTGAGCATTCAGGCGATGCCCAGCTGGCAGTGCTTACTGTAGAGGCGGTATTGGATGCCGAGAAGTGGGCACGCGCCAGTACCAACGAGCGTTTAGCTCTCATAAGCCAATAGGCGAACCGGAAAGATTATTGTGACAGTTCTGCTCTTCATCCTGGGTGTGCTTTTCGTGGCGGTGGGCATTGCCGTGTCCATTGCGCTGCACGAAGTCGGCCACCTGCTGCCCGCCAAGCTCTTTAACGTGCGGGTGACCAAGTACATGATCGGCTTCGGCCCGACCATCTGGTCCAGGAAGAAGGGCGAGACGGAGTACGGTTTCAAGGCCATCCCGGCCGGCGGATTCGTCTCGATGATCGGGATGTACCCGCCCAACGCCGACGACGGAACGGTCCGGCCCTCCAGCACCGGGATGTTCCAGACGCTGGCCACCGAGGCGCGCAGCATGGCCCATGAGGAAGTGGGTCCGGGGGATGAGAACCGGGTCTTCTACCGGCTGCCGGTCTGGAAAAAGATCATCATCATGCTGGGCGGCCCGTTCATGAACCTGCTGATCGGCGTGGTGCTCACCGGAGTCCTGCTGATGGGTTTCGGTATGCCGCAGCCGACGACGACGCTCTCCGAAGTGAACGCCTGCCAGGTCAAATACGGTGAACCTGCCCCCACGGATCAGAGCACCTGCACCAAGACCCCCGCGGCCGCGGCGGGCCTGCTGCCCGGCGACGTGATCACCACCTTTGACGGCAGGCCGGTGACGGACTGGAACGCGCTGACATCCTGGATCCGCTCCTCCGCGGGCCGGCAGGTTCCCATCACCATTTCGCGCGGCGGCGCGGTCGTTTCGACGACGATCACCCCGGTGCTGACCGCCCGGCCGGTACTGGACGACGGCGGGCGCGCCGTGCTGGACAGCAAGGGCAACGCCGTCACGCAGCCGGTCGGATTCATCGGAGTGGGGCCGACCTCCGCGATGGTGCCCCAGCCCGCCACCGCCGTCCTGCCGTCGGTGGGGGACA
>JBBRKU010000463.1:0-2757 GCA_038231735.1 Actinomycetales bacterium
AGCCCAGGCGGCTTCAACCGAAACCGCTCGGACCGACCCAACCGAAGTTACGGCTACGGCCCTGGGCAGTTGGCCGGGCACCGACGCCGTCGAGGCCGCCAGGATCACCCGGGGGGAGCTGGGCGACCCGCACCTGCGGTACCTGGTTGAGCTGCCGGACCGCGGTGTCGGCTCGGACCCCGTCGGCCGGACGGCGGCGGTGCTGCTCGAAATGCCCGTGGACGTGCAGACCTTCGGCTGGCGCCTGGTGGACCGACCCGGTGGCGACCACCGGCGTGCCGTCTCCACACTTGCCGCGGACATCAACATCCTGGCGGACGTCATCGGCGCCGAGGAGCAGCCAGGGCACGAGCTGAAGGTCCAGCTCTGCGGTCCCTGGACCATGGCGGCCTCACTCTACCTGCACTACGGGGAACGGGCCCTGCTCGACGCCGGCGCGCGGCGCGACATCGCCGAATCCCTCGCGGCCGGCCTCGGCGAGCACCTGGCCCGGATCGCCACCGCCGCGCCCGGCGCCCGGATAACATTGCAGCTGGACGAGCCGGAGATCGGCCGCGTGCTGACCGGCAGCATTCCCACCGCCAGCGGCTACCGGACGCTGCGCGCCATACCGCGGCAGGAAATAACGAACGGCTGGGAGCTGGTCATCCGGGCGGCGCGGGACGCCGGAGCGGCCGACGTCGTGCTGGCCGTTCCTGGGATGGAACCGGCGGTGGACCTGGTCTTCTCGGCCGGGGCCGACGGCGTGGCGCTGCCCCTGAGCGGGCTGGTCTCCGGCGACTGGGAGCAGCTGGCCGGAGCGGTCGAGGCGGGGCGCCGGATTTGGGCCGGGGTGGTTCCGACGGCGAACCCGGCCGCGCAGCTCCCGCAGGTTTCACGCCTGATCGAGACCGTTCTGCGGCCCTGGCGCGGACTCGGGCTTCCGGTACGCCAGCTGGCCGCGCTGCGGCTGACCCCGGCCACCGGCCTGGCGGAGTACACGCCGTCGTCCGCCCGCGCGGTCCTCAACCGCCTGACCGACACCGCCCGAGCCCTCAACGACGTCATGGCCGAATAGGTCTCGACAGGCTCGACCACCGGACCGCTGGTCGAGCTTGTCGAGACCGGGTAAAGCCTGGCCCCTAGCTAGACGCGCACTTCCCAGCGTGTTGGCTGGGCATGCGCGGGCAGCGAACCCAGGACTCCATGGGCAGCGGCCTCGTGCGCTGGGTAGGGCACCAGCTGGTAGTCGAAGCTCCCGGCGTAGACCAGCACTACCCCGAGCTGCGGCTGGATCACTTTGACCTGAATGCGATGCTTACCGGAATCCGTGTCCCACCACTGCTGGGCATAAGCCCTTGCATCCAGCCGAGCAGGCAGCGGGAGGCGGAACTTTCCGGCCAGCAGCCGCGATGCCTGGGACACGCCGCGGAGCATGCCATCCGGCGTCACGGAGACCGCCAGATCGGTCACCAACCGCCGGTACTTGCCGACGTAATCCACCAGCGTGTAATCCACCAGCGTGCTCCGGCCGTCCGTCATATGCAGGCTCGTGGTGTCCTGGAATAGACGGGTCACCCCCGGGAAGTGGACTTCGCGCCGGGCGGTGAGGCTGGAGCGGCCGAACGGATCAAGGTGCGCGTGGTTTTCTATCCGGAACGGAATTCCTGCGCCGTATTCCGGGAAGAATGCCTCCTCGCCGGTGCTCAGTTTCAGCAGCGGCCTCAGCCACGGCTGCGGGCATCCTGCCACCTCGAACACTCCGGTGCCGACGCCGTAACGGCCGGAGCCTGGCTCCAGCGAGAAGTAGTCCTGGACTTCCGGCTGCAGGCGGTGGAAATCCTGGCCCAGAACCTGTTCGTAGATGCCGCTCATCTCCCAACCCTACGTCCGTGGCCACCTGGGCCACACCGGCGGGCGGCGATTTTCACTCCGCAACTGATCGCCGGTTTTAGGGTCCAGGAAGCGCCACACCAGCATCCCCAGACACGCGGGCAACACCATCTGTTGTCCAGTGCAACCGCGGACCTTCAGCAAGTGCCACAATGTGAACCATGCGTACGGTGGGCGAACCCGATCCGGGCAGAAGGGACGCACGGTCATGACCTACATCAACCAATTCAACGACGTCGGGCATGGTGATGTCGCAGTGGTGGGCGGCAAGGGCGCCAACCTGGGCGAACTGGCCCGCGCCGGGTTGCCTGTGCCGCCCGGCTTCGTGCTGAACACGGCCGCCTACGAGGACTTCGTCGATGCCAACGGCCTCGCTTCGGGCATCCTCGAGCTGGCCACCGTGCCGCCCGGTGCAGCGCCGCAAGTCTACGAGGACGCCGCACAGCGAATCCACGCACTGTTTTCCGGCGGTGTACTGCCCCCGGCGATGGCAGCCGAGCTCCGCGCCGCCTACGGTCAGCTGGGCAACGACGACGGCGGGGGAGAAGGCGCGGCGGTGGCCGTTCGGTCCTCGGCCACCGCCGAGGACCTGGCCTCGGCCAGTTTCGCCGGCCAGCAGGACACCTACCTCAACATTCGAGGCGTCGAAGCCCTGATCGCGGCGGTCACCGACTGCTGGGCGTCGTTGTGGACCGCCCGGGCAATGGCGTACCGTGCCCGCGAAGGCATCGACCCGGCCACGGTGCGCCTGGCGGTGGAGTAAAGCAGGGCGCGGTTGCGGAGCAAAAGAGCCGGAAAGCATATTTTACTCCGCGCCCGCACCTCGTCTTGCCCCCAAAAACAACATGTTTATGCTATACCGCCGTGTTGGGGCCGCCGGTACCT
>JBBRKU010000464.1:0-2749 GCA_038231735.1 Actinomycetales bacterium
ACGGCCGGGTTGGCGACGCCGCCGGCCTCCGCCTGGTCCGCGATGGGGCCCAGCGTTCCGAGGGTCACGCGCTGCTTGGGGCCGGAGCCATTCTCGAGGATGGCAACGGGGCAATCGGGACCGCGGCCGTGGGCGGCCAGCGCCGTAGAGGACGCCCGCAGGGTACCCACGCCCATCAACAGCACCACGGTATGGTCGCTGCCGGAGGGGACATTGGAGAGCTCCTCATGCCCGCTGATCATGGTGAAGGCTTTGGCCAGCCCGCGGTGGGTCACCGGGATGCCGGCGGCAGCCGGAACTGACACGGCGGAGGTGACGCCGGGGACAACCTCCACCGGCACGCCATGCTCGCGGCAGTAGATGGCTTCCTCACCGCCGCGGCCCAGCACATACGGATCCCCGCCCTTGAGCCGGACCACCCGGTGGCCGGCAAGCGCTTCGCGGACCAGGATCCGGTTGATCTCCGACTGCGGCACCGGGTGGTGGCCTGGCACCTTACCGACCTCGATGAGGCGCACATCCGGGTCCAGCCCGTCCAGCAGCGACCGCGGTCCCAATCGGTCCGCCACGACGACGTCCGCCTGGACCAGCAGCCGACGGCCGCGCACGGTGATCAGGCCCGGATCCCCCGGTCCCCCACCCACCAGTGCGACGGATCCAACAGGTGATCGACCAAGGCCGCCTGCGGCCGCGCGGAGATCCGAAGCCAGCGAGCCGCCGTCGTCGATCCGAACCCGGTGCCGGCGCAGCGGCAAATCTCCGGACTCCAATGCCGCCGCGACGGCGTTCCGCAAAGCTATGGCCCGGCGCGGATCTCCCCCGGCATTGACGGCAATCTTTACGTCGTCGACCTGGGCAACGGCAGGCGTCCAGGCCGCCGAGGCCTCGTGGTCGGAAGCGTTGACGCACCAGATGCGCCGCGCCTCGGCGTCGGCCGCGACCTGCCGATCGACGGAGGCAACGCCGGTGGCCGTCTGGACAAACCAAACCCCATCGACGTCGCCGGACCGGTACGCCCGGTCCCGCCAGGTCAGCAGACCCGCGTCAGCCAGCTCCAGCAGCGCGGCTGAGGCCTCCGGCGCCACAACAGTCACAGCGGCGCCGGCATCCAGCAGCCCCTTGGCGCGGCGCGCCGCGACGGGGCCACCTCCCACCACCAGGACGGGGCGGCCAAGGAGCCGCAGAGCGATCGGGTAAATATCCTGAACAACCATAGGAAAACCTTAGAGACAGAGTTTTTCATAGACAACGACGGCGCAATGGGCGTTCACGCGGCGTCACGGGGAGCAATAAAGGCCACCGTTGCGCCCTGAGGGCCGATCCGGCTACCCGGCAGTGGCCAGCAGCCCGCGGCCGCGGAGCAGTCGGCGTTCCAGCGGCGCAAAAACCAGCAATTCAACCGCAATGCCCACGGCCAGGATCAGCAGGATGGCGCTCATCACGGTCCCCATCTCGGACAGATCCCTGCCCTGCTGCAGCAGGGAACCAAGCCCAAAGCCGATTGACCCGCCCATGGCGATGATCTCGGCGGCCATCAGGGAGCGCCAGGAGAAGGCCCAGCCCTGCTTGAGCCCGGCCAGATAGCCCGGCAGCGCGGCAGGAAGGACAATTTGCAGCGCCATCTCCAGCCGGCTGGCGCCCAGGACCCTCCCCATCCGCCGATATTGCGGCGGAATCTGGTCCACCCCAGCAATCAGCCCGTTGATGATGGACGGGATGGCGCCCATCAGCAGCACAAAGTAGACCGTGCCGTCGGAGAGGCCGAACCAGATGATCGCGGCCGGCACCCACGCGACGGAGGGCAGCACCTGCAGCCCGGAAATCAGTGGCCCGAAGGCGGTGCGGAGCGGTCGGACCTGCGCCAGCAACAGCCCTATGGGCGTGGCGATGACGGCGCTGACCAGGAAGCCGATGATGCCGCGCTGGACGCTGGTCCAGACCGCCTGCTGCAGCTTGCCCTCGCCCCACAGGTCAGCCAGCGAGGACACCACGTCCAGCGGTCCGGGCACCAGATCGGCCCGTTTGTGCGCCAGGACCACGTAGAGCTGCCAGATGATGACCAGCACGACGACGGCAGCTACCGGAGCCAGGATCTTCGCCAGAGTCCGGCGGGCGGCGGCTGACCGCGCCCCTTCGAGGGGGACATTGGTCTGCAGTGCGTCCAGCCCCGCCTCAACATCCCGTACGTCCGCGCCGTCCACCCCCGGTGATCGACCAAGGCCGCCCGCGGCCGTGGGGAGATCCGGGCTCAGCGAACTGTCTTCAGCAACGCTCTGATCAGCGGACATGGCGGCGGATCTCCTTGCGCAGCTCGGCGGTGATTTCCGTGGCCAGGGCGGCCGCCTCGCGCGGGCTCTTCTGCTCCGCGGAGACCTGCCACTCGTTGACCACCCGGCCGGGACGGGAGGACATCAGCAGCACCCGCTGCCCCAGCCGCACGGCCTCCCGGACATTGTGGGTGACGAACACAATGGTCCGCCCGGTTTCGCGCCAGATCCGGTCCAGCTCGTCATGCAGCAGGTCCCGGGTGATGGCATCCAGGGCCGCGAACGGCTCGTCCATCAGCAGCACCTGCCGGTCCTGTGCCAGCGACCGTGCCAGGGCCACGCGCTGCCGCATGCCGCCCGAAAGCTCGTGCGGGCGCTTCTGCCCGGCGCCGCCCAGGTGCACCAGCTCCAAGAGCTCGTCCGCCCGGTCGGAACGCTCCTGCCGGCCCACCCCGCGAAGCTTCAACGCCAGCTCCACATTG
>JBBRKU010000465.1:0-2747 GCA_038231735.1 Actinomycetales bacterium
AGGTCGACGGCGGCTCCCGCGGCCCGGATGGCCGGCGGCGCGGCGGAGAGCAGCAGCTCACGGACGCTCGAGTCGTCCCGTACCTGGCCGATGAACTGGCGCATCACGCCCAGGTTGCCGGACTTGGCGACCGCACCCTCATCGGCGGTAATGTCGGCGGCGATGATGCGCAGCAGCGTGGTCTTACCCGTGCCGTTGGGGCCTATCAGGGCGGTTTTGGCGCCGTCCGCCACACGGAAGGTCACCCCGTTGAGCAGCTGCCTGCCGTCGGAGAGGAAGTAGTCAATGTTTGCAACGTCGATATGGCCCACGGGTTAAGTGTCCCATCCCTTCAACTACAGCGGAGCTGCTGCCAGCGCTCAATCAGCAGCGGCATCTCCCCGCGCAGGAACTCGAAGAAACGCCGGGTCTCATCCAACCGCCTGCCGGCCGCACTGTCCGTGCCCAGCAGCTCCACACCCTCGCCCGCGGCCTTTTCCCAGAGAAGCAGCGCCTGGTTCTGCGTCACTGTGCTCCGGTACCAGAGATCGTCCCCCAAACGGTAGTGGTCGCGGCGCCGGCCCGGCTCGCGTTCCTTGATCACCATGCCAATCTCCGCCAGGAACTTCATCGCCCCGGAAATGGCGGGCGCGCCCACCAGCAGCTTCGCTCCCAGCTCCGCTGCGGTAGCAATTCCGTCGTCGCTGACCAGCAGGGTGGCCAGGACCCGCGCAGCCATCCGCGGCATGCCCGTGCTGGCCATCATCAGGGCCAGCCGTTCCGCGTAGGCCGCCCGTTCTGCTTCGTCCGCCTGACCCATCTGCCCTCACCACAACCGTCCACCGAGTGGCCGGCGTAAATAATCCGTCAAGACCGTTTCCCAATGTTCACAAATTTCTTGAACTAAGAGTACCGTGCTTTCCATGAACAGCGTTATAGAGATTTCGGATCTGGTGAAAACCTTCGGCCGCGTCCGTGCCCTGGACGGCCTGGACCTGGCCGTCCAGCAGGGCGAAATCCTCGGCTTCCTGGGCCCGAACGGCTCCGGTAAGTCCACCACCATCCGCGTGCTGTTGGGGCTGCTCCGAGCCAACTCCGGCCAGGTCACGCTCCTGGGCGGGGACCCCTGGAAGGACGCGCCGGAGCTACACAAGCGGATCGCCTATGTCCCCGGCGACGTTGCGCTGTGGCCGAACCTCTCGGGCGGTGAGGTGATCGACGTCATCGGCCGGTTCCGGGGAGGAATCGACAAGAAGCGCCGCGACGAGCTGATCGAAGCCTTTGAGCTGGACCCGCGGAAGAAGGCCCGCACCTACTCCAAGGGCAACCGGCAGAAGGTGGGCCTGATCGCGGCCCTCGCCTCGGAGGCGGAGCTGTACATCCTGGACGAGCCCACCTCTGGGCTGGATCCGCTGATGGAGTCCGTCTTCAAACGGGAGGTGGCCAAACTCCGCGTTAATGGGGTCTCCATCCTGCTCTCCAGCCACATCCTCAGCGAGGTAGAGCAGCTCTGCGACCGCGTCAGCATCATCCGCGCCGGCCGCACGGTGGAAAGCGGAACCCTCGCGGAGCTCCGGCATCTGACCCGCAGCACGGTCCGCGCCACCCTGGCCAGCGTTCCGGCCGGGCTGGACAGGCTCGACGGCGTTTCCGACGTCGCGCTGGACGGCACCAAAATCACACTCCAGGCCGAAGCCGGTGCCCTCGACCCGGTCATGGCGCTGCTCGCCAGGAGCGGGCTGCATTCCCTGGAAGTCCACCCGCCGACGCTGGAAGAACTCTTCATGAGCCACTACAGCACGGCGGACGGAGGCAGCGACCCCGGGCCGGCAGCAGGCGGTCAGGGCGACGGCGGCAGCACCCGGCACGGCAGGGCACATCCGGGCGCCCACCGCGGGACGGAACCGGTCCCGACGGGGGTGTCCGATGCGCCAGCAGATGCGCCGGAAAAGGATGGTGCGCGGTCATGAGCACGCTCGCGGGTCCGGCCAGAGGAACGGCGGCGAAAACCGGCGGCAGCGGTACATTTACCGGCTTATGGAACTCAGTCCGGCTGATTGTGCGGCGCGACAGGGTGCGGTTTGCGCTCTGGTTCGGCCTCATCCTGCTGGCGACGTTGGGAACGGCTGCCGGCATTCCCAAGGCGCTTCCGGATGAGGCCAGCCGGAGGGTCTTCGGCCAGCTGAGCAACACCAACCCCGCCGAGCTGCTGCTGATCGGCCGGGTGTTCAACGATTCGGTGGGCGGATTGGGTGCCTGGCGTGTGACGGCCTACGCCTCGGTGGGCCTTGGTCTGGCCAGCATGTTCTCGGTGCTGCGCCACACCCGCAAGGAGGAGGAAGAGGGCCGGCGCGAAGCGCTGGGCGGCGCGGTTCTGGGCCGGAACGCCCCGCTGACCGCCGCCGTCGTCGTGACCTTGGTGGTCAATGCGATGTTCGGGGCCCTGCTGGCGCTGGGCGCCATCGGCATGGGTCTGCCGGCTGACGGTTCGGTGGTCTGGGGCATCCAGCTGGCCGGCTACGGCGCCGTGATGACCGGCGTCGGTGCGGTGCTGGCCCAGCTGACCAATGGCTCTCGGGCCGCGAGCGGAATCGGATCCGTGGTCCTGGCGGTGTTCTATCTGGGCCGCGGGGTGGCGGATTCACAGAACAGCGACGCGCTCAGGTGGGCCAGCCCGTACGGCTGGATCGAGAACTTCCGGCCCTTCGCCAGCAACAATCTTGCCCCCCTTTGGCTCATCGCGCTGCTGACCGTGGTGCTGGTGGCCG